>CAMBJN010000069.1 GCA_945867755.1 Polynucleobacter meluiroseus | reverse complement strand
CGTGAAATCGATCGACGCATTTATTTTCTGACCAAGCGCTTAGAAGATGTCTTGGTGGTTGACCCTGAAGCGCGAGATAAAACTGATCAAATATTTTTTGGGGCAACGGTCTCTTATGCAGATGAGACTGGTCAGGAGACCACCATTGCAATTGTGGGTGTTGATGAGGTTGATATGGAAAAAAATCATGTCAGCTGGATCTCACCGATTGCCAAAGCATTCATCAAAGCAAGAGAAGGTGACGCCATCCAATTACAAACCCCCGAAGGTTTGAGAGAACTTGATATCTTAAAAGTTACCTACCAAAAACTCGGGTGATTTTTAATACGTCTTGATTTTGTCTTAAGCGACGCATCACTTTGGCCAAGTGATAACGGCTTTCCACTTGAATCACAAAGCGAATACCCACGGCAGATTCACTGAATCGATCATCCATCGCCACGTGAGCAATATTGGCATCAGCCGAGGTCAATGTGCCAGCAATGCGCGCCAAAACACCTTTGGCATTTTTGACATCCACACGAATCACCACATCAAAGCTTCTCTGAATGTCTTCTGACCAAACAACGTCAACCCAATGATCTGGATCGCGGTGATGCAGTCTTTGACCCTGACGACATTCATGGGTGTGAATCTGCAGTCCCTCGCCTTTACCAAGGTAGCCCATGATATTGTCGCCAGGAATTGCATGGCAGCAGGCAGGGAAAGACACTGACTCTCCAGCATTGCCGTCAATCATGATGGCTTGCTTGTGCTCAGGAATTTCATTGCTTGAGGTCTCCCACTCAGCCGTGTCCAAACGCATTTGTTCAGAATGACCCTTGCTCTCTCGAATGAGCATTTCAACTCTTTTTGCCATCACCGCAGGAACGCGATGACCCATGGCAATGTCAGCGCACAATTCTTCGCGACCTTTGCTGCCCGTCCAGTGCAAAAGCTTTTCCCAAATATCATCAGTGACCAAAGCGGCATCACCACCCTGCTGACGCAAAGCCTGAGACAGCAAGCGCTCACCCAATTGAATAGCCTCTGAATAACGTCTGGTTTTGAGGTAATGACGGATGGCTGCACGAGCTTTGCCAGTTTTAATAAATGTGAGCCAAACAGGATTTGGTTGTGAATTCGGCGTCGAGCTGATTTCAATGATGTCGCCGTTCTTTAGCTCTGTTCTCAATGGCAACTGAACACCGTTGACTTTGGCGCCCACGCATTCATTACCCAAGTCACTGTGGACAGCATAAGCAAAATCCAAAGCTGTGGCGCCTCTTGGCAATGCCCTGATTTGCCCTTTGGGAGTGAACACGTAAACCGCGTCTGGGAATAAATCAATTTTGACGTGCTCAAGAAATTCTTGAGAGTCGCCACTGTTGTCTTGGATATCAACCAATGATTGCAACCATTGATGGGCTCTGGTTTGCATTTCAGTGAGATGGTCATCACCATCTTTGTATGCCCAATGTGCAGCAACGCCCTCTTCTGCTACGCGGTGCATGTCTTGGGTACGAATCTGAAATTCCACAGGCATGCCAAAAGGACCTACCAAGGTGGTGTGCAGCGATTGATAGCCATTGAGCTTAGGAATCGCGATGTAATCCTTGAATTTACCAGGCATCGGCTTATACAAGGCATGCAACACACCCAAAGCGCGATAGCACTCATCAATGGATTTGACGGTCACACGGAAAGCGTAAACATCCAAGACCTGAGAAAAGCTCAAATGCTTTTGGCGCATCTTGAGGTAGATGCTGTACAAAGTTTTTTCTCTGCCCCGCAAATCAGCCTCAAGACCTGATTTACTTAAAGTCATGCGCGCGGCGTCCAAGATCTTGGCCACCATTTCTTTGCGATTACCTCTGGCTTTTTTAATTGCCTTATCCAAAGTAGCGTATCTGAATGGTGATGCGTGTCTAAAGCTTAAATCTTGTAATTCTCTGTAAACCAAATTCAAACCAAGGCGGTGAGCAATGGGTGAATAAATTTCTGAGGTTTCAAGAGCAACTCTTTTGCGCTTGACCAAAGTGGTTGCATCAAGCGTGCGCATATTGTGCAAGCGATCTGCCAACTTCACCAAAATCACTCGCACGTCTCTGGCCATGGCCATGAACATTTTTCTAAAACTCTCAGCCTGAGCCTCTGCCTGACTTTGAAACTCTAGTTTGTCTAATTTAGTGAGGCCTTCCACCAATTCAGCCACTTTGCCACCAAAGATCTCTACCAACTCTTGGCGAGTGCTGCCAGTGTCTTCAATCACATCATGCAACAAAGCAGCCATGATCGATGGCGCATCCAAGCGCCAACTGGCGCAAAGCTCAGCAACAGCTAAAGGGTGGGTGATATATGGTTCGCCGCTTTGGCGATATTGGCCTAGATGAGCTGAATCAGCATATTGAAATGCTTTTTTGACCAAAGCAATTTCATCAGGCTTTAAATGAGAGATTTTTTCAATGAGGCCAGCAAGAGAAACAACTTGTGGCTTTGGGGGGTGGGCCGGCTGGGATGTGGGCCCGAATAAATGTCGGCTTGACTGCTCTAGGATGGCGGCTAGGATGCCTTGGGCATCTGGGTTTGGCGCCACCGTGTCACCTCTTATAGAGGTACTTTAACCAACATGTCTCGATCTGTAACGCCAGCAGCCACTTCACGCAAAGCAATCACGGTTGGCTTGTCCTTAGCGTTCACTCTAGGAGCATGACCTTGGGCTAATTGACGAGCGCGATAGGTAGCAGCTAGAACCAATTCAAATCGATTGGGGATGGTTTTCAAACAATCTTCTACAGTAATACGGGCCATGTGTTTAACTCAAAAAGTGCTAGGAATACCCAAAGGATAACTCACTTAAGCAAAAGTAGCAGAAAGTTCACTTTTGCTTGTTTGCGGCGCCGAGTTCTTGGGTCAATTCTTGGGTTAATTTCTGATGTCTGACCAACTGAGAATTCTTGCGCAAGCGGCTGGCTAAAACCACTTGATTTAACTCAGACAAGGCAGTTTCAAAGTCGTCATTGATCACCAAGTAATCCGCTTCAGCCACATGCGTTAACTCTTCCTTGGCAGCTGCCACCCTTTTTTGAATGGTGGCTTCATCATCTTGAGCGCGGTGAAGTAAACGATCTTCTAGGGCTTGTATCGATGGCGGCAAAATAAAAATCCAAATTGCTTGAGGGATGATGGCTTGCACTTGGCGAGCTCCTTGCCAATCAATTTCCAAAATGACATCTCTGCCATTTTTCATTTGAGACTCAATCCAAGATTTGGAGGTGCCGTAATAGTTGCCGTGTACTTTGGCCCACTCTAAAAAATCACCGGCTTCTTTGCGCGCTAAAAATTCTGTTTCACTGAGAAAGTTGTATTCACGGCCATTCACTTCACCAGGTCTTGGGGCACGGGTGGTGCATGAGACAGATAAATCAATGCCGGCATCTTGTTTAAGAAGTGCATTCACCAAAGAGGATTTACCTGCCCCCGAAGGAGCAACGACCATCAACATGCTACCGGTATAAGTCATCAGAAATCCTCAACTAAACCATTATTCAAGATTCTGCACCTGCTCACGCATTTGCTCAATCAATAATTTGACTTCAATCGATGCATTACTACTCTCTTGAGACACCGACTTAGATCCCAATGTATTAGCTTCACGGTTTAACTCTTGCATCAAGAAGTCCAAACGCTTGCCCACTGGTCCGCCTTTTTTAAGCGCTGACTCTACAGCGTCCAAATGGGTCTTTAAGCGCTCAAGCTCTTCGGCAACATCGATGCGCACGCCATACAAAACAACTTCTTGCTTGATGCGCTCTGATACATCGTTTTTTGCCACAGCTTGACCTTGCGCATCAATGCCCGTGAGTATTTCAGTTAAGCGCTCAGTGAGCTTGGCTTGATGAGCTGCGATGATTTGCGGAATCAATGGCTTTAATTGCTCAACAATCACTCTGATGCCATTCACGCGCTCCATCAAGATCTCAAGTAATGCATTGCCTTCGCCCTGACGACTACCCTTAAGAGCTGTCAAAGCTTCTATAGCAGCCTCCAAAGTCAGTTTGCGCCAGAGCTCATCATCCACATTCTTTTCATTGATAACACCTGGCCAGCGCAAGATTTCACCCATGCGCATATTTCCAGCATTTGGCATTTCTTTCAAAACAGCGGCTTCTAGCGCTTTGAGGCTTTTCAGGCTGTCTGAATTTAATAAATCTGTGGATTGGGTTGATGCTTCAGTTTCGCGGTGCACATTGATGCGGAACTCCACCTTGCCACGGCCCAACTGTTTGGTGACCAGTTCACGCAAAGACATTTCTGCAGAACGGCACTCTTCAGGTGAACGTATGTTCAAATCTAGGAAACGGCTATTTACTGAACGGCATTCAACCGCTACAGTTGCATAGACTCCGCCACCCAGGTCTAATTGCCTGGAGGCACTACCAAAACCGGTCATACTTTCTATCATTCATCCATTGTAAAGTCCTAACATGACAATATCCAAACGCCCCAGTAATCGCCAAGCCGAAAATCTTCGCCAAATCGCCATCATTCGTGGTTTTACCAAGCACGCAGAAGGCTCTGTATTGGTGAAATTTGGTGACACACACGTGCTTTGCACCGCTTCCATCCTTGAAAAAGTACCCCCTCATCAAAAAGGCAGTGGTGAAGGTTGGGTCACAGCGGAATACGGCATGTTGCCAAGAGCTACTCATACCAGGGGTGATCGTGAAGCGGCCAAGGGCAAGCAAAGTGGCAGAACCCAAGAAATTCAGCGCCTCATTGGCCGCTCGATGCGCAGTGTGTTTGACCTCAAATTATTGGGTGAAAGAACCATTCATTTGGATTGCGATGTTCTTCAAGCCGATGGCGGCACCAGAACAGCGGCGATCACAGGAGCTTTTGTGGCAGCCCGCGATGCTGTGAATCAATTACTAGAAAAGAAATTGATCGCTCAAGATCCAATCAAAGATCATGTGGCCGCTGTTTCAGTGGGTATTTATCAAGGCACGCCCGTGCTTGATTTGGACTATGCCGAAGACTCTGCTTGTGACACAGATATGAACGTTGTCATGACTGGTCAAGGCGGCATCATTGAAGTTCAAGGACCAGCTGAAGGTCCAGCGTTTTCTAGAAAAGAACTTGATCAACTCTTGAACTTGGCAGAGAGCGGCATCAAAGAATTGGTAAAACTTCAAAAAGAAGCTTTAGTAAAAAAATAATGTCTTCCAAGAAAATTGTCTTAGCTTCCAACAATTCTGGGAAAGTTAGAGAATTTAACGCTTTGCTCAGCCCTCTGGGCATTGAAGTAACGCCACAGGGTTTGCTGGGCATTCCATCTTGTGAAGAGCCTTTCCCCACCTTTGTTGAAAATGCCATCACCAAAGCGAGACACGCCAGCAAGCTGAGTGGCTTGCCTGCTCTGGCTGATGATTCTGGTATTTGTGTTGATGCGCTGGGCGGTCTACCAGGAGTGCTATCAGCCCGATTCGCTTTGAGTGATCAAAAGAGAGATCCTTCGGATGCTGATAACAACGCACTCTTGATTAAAAAATTAAACGGGGTCCAACAACGAAATGCTCACTTCACTTGCACCCTGGTATTCATTAATTCAGCCGATGATCCAGAGCCTTTGATTGCTGTGGGTCATTGGCATGGTGAAATCTTAGAAGCCCCCCAAGGCGAGCAAGGCTTTGGCTATGATCCTTTGTTCTTTATCCCGAAGCTGCGTAAAACAGCGGCAGAATTAAGTGCCGAAGAAAAGAATCAAATCAGCCATCGTGGCCAAGCTCTGAAGGCCCTGATGCAAGAATTGAATAAAAAGTTAAATCAAAAAATAGGTCTGTCACTCTGACGCTGCAAGATGCTGACTTCACTGCCCCCTTTATCTCTTTATGTTCACATCCCCTGGTGCATTAAAAAATGTCCCTACTGTGACTTTAATTCTCATCAAATCAAAGAAGGAAAAGAAGTCAATCAGGGCTTTGATGAAAAAAGATATCTCGAGGCACTGCGCCTAGATTTGCAAAGTACACTTCCCAAAGTATGGGGGCGAAGGATCCACACGATCTTTATCGGTGGTGGTACGCCCAGCTTGCTCTCTTCTGAAGGCTTAGATCAGCTGCTGTCTGATATACGCGCCCTACTGCCTGTGAATGCGGATGCTGAAATCACCATGGAAGCAAATCCAGGTACTTTTGAAATCGAGAAATTTAAAAGTTATGCACAAAGTGGCGTTAATCGCATTTCATTGGGTATTCAGAGTTTCAATGACGAGAAGCTCAAAGCTTTGGGTCGCATCCATGATTCAGCCCAAGCCAAGGCGGCGATTCATGCAGCTCTAGACCTATTCGATCAAGTCAATATTGATTTGATATACGCCCTACCAAATCAAACACTCGATGAAGCCATCCAAGATTTAGAACAAGCTTTGACATTTAAAACGCAACACTTATCTCTTTATCATCTGACACTTGAGCCCAACACGCTCTTCGCAAAATATCCTCCAGCAATTCCTGATGATGACAGCGCGTTTGAGATGCTCGACGCATTAATGGAAAAGTTGCAGAGTGCGGGGTATGAGCGTTATGAGATTTCTGCTTACGCCAAGAGTGGGCATCGCTGTCAACACAATATGAATTACTGGAAGTTTGGTGATTACATTGGCATTGGTGCTGGAGCACACGGCAAGATTTCAGCTCACAATCAGATCGCCAGACAAACCAATGAGCGTCATCCTGACAGTTACATGCAAAAGATCTTCTCTCAAGGTCATGCGCTGATTGAGGAGCGCATCTTGAGTAAAGATGATTTACCTTTTGAATACATGCTCAATACATTGAGATTGATTGATGGTGTGCCCACACATGAATTCAAAGAAAGAACGGGTTTAGAAATCAGCGCCATCAATTGCCCGATTCAAAATGCTCTGAAAAAAGGTTTGCTGGATGAAGACCCAACAAGTTTGAAAGCCTCTGGGCTGGGCATTCAGTACTTGAATGATTTGCAGATGTTGTTTTTGAAGTAAATATCTTTTAAATCACTTAGTAGAGGCCTAAGGTCTTTGGCGGACGCTATCTCATAACTAACTTAGTGCCCAAATTCACTCTATAAAACTGAGCTACAAAACTTCTTTATAGCCATACACGCCTCCGTGAGAGACCTTTCATCTAAAGCGTATGCAACTCTTATATATGGACCCAAACCAAACGCA
>CAMBJN010000068.1 GCA_945867755.1 Polynucleobacter meluiroseus | reverse complement strand
GCAACCAGCATTGTCGCCCTCGCCGAAATTGGTGATAAAACTCAGCTTTTATCCCTCATGCTGTCTGCGAGATACAAAGATCATCATTGGGCCATCATTGGGGGAATCTTCATTGCCACCCTCCTCAACCATGCTTTGGCAGCTTTCTTGGGAAGCGCCATTTCTGCATGGATCAGTCCAGAAGTCATGAAATGGATTTTAGGTGGTGGTTTTATCGCCCTGGGTTTATGGCTTTTAATCCCCGATAAACTCGATGGTGACGAAGAGGCCCCTCCAACGCGCAGCGCTTGGAAAGTATTCACCATTACCACCTCCTTATTTTTTATCGCTGAAATGGGCGATAAAACCCAAGTTGCCACTGTGGCTTTGGGTGCACGCTATGATGACTTATTGGCTGTTGTGATGGGCACCACTGTTGGCATGATGCTAGCGAATGCTCCTGCAGTTTGGCTGGGTAAAAAATTCACGAAAGCTTTGCCCATCAAATGGGTGCACGGCATTGCCGCAGTCATCTTCATTGGCATTGGCGTTGCGACATTATTTGTAAAGTTTTAATTAATATTAATAACAATTAAATTGCTTTAACTATTTAACCAAAGATCATCTAAGAGAGATTGAATGGCACGCACAGAAAACCCCGTCACCTTCCTAAGAAGTGAATACAAGGCACCGGCTTTTACTATTCAGACCGTCGACTTAGACATTGCTCTGAACCCATCAAAGACGATGGTTGTGAATCGGATGACCATTCAAAGAGCAGCAGGCAACTCCGGTCAGTCCTTGGTACTTCATGGCGAAGAGCAAGAGCTGATCAGCGTGAGGGTCAATGGCGAAATCGTTCGTGGCTATGAATTAACACCACACTCACTCACCATTCATAACCTGCCCGATCAATTTGAATTAAGCATCACCAGCGCCAATGTTCCAGAAAAAAATACGTCCTTGATGGGCTTGTATGTGTCTAACGGTAACTTCTTCACCCAATGCGAGGCTGAAGGATTTAGAAAAATCACTTACTTCTTGGATAGGCCAGACGTCATGGCGACTTACCAAGTGACCTTGCGGGCCATCAAAAAAGATTTTCCTGTTCTTCTATCCAATGGCAATCTAATCAAGGAAGAAGAATTGCCCAATGGCTGGCACAGTGCGGTTTGGCAAGACCCGTTTCCAAAACCATCTTATTTATTTGCATTGGTGGCCGGCAAATTGCAAGCCATTGAACGCACCATCAAAAGCCAATCTGGTAAAGACAAGCTTTTACAAGTCTGGGTGGAAGCCAAAGATCTCGATAAAACAGAGCATGCGATGGATTCATTGATTGCGTCGATCAAATGGGACGAACAACGTTTTGGCTTAGAGCTGGACTTAGATCGATTCATGATTGTGGCAGTTGGCGACTTCAATATGGGAGCCATGGAAAACAAGGGTCTGAATATTTTCAACACAAAGTTCGTTCTAGCTAATCCAGAAACCGCCAGCGATGTTGATTACAGCAATATTGAAAGCGTTGTGGCCCATGAATACTTCCACAACTGGACTGGTAATCGGGTCACTTGTAGAGATTGGTTTCAGCTCTCACTCAAAGAGGGCTTGACAGTATTCAGAGATCAAGAATTTTCAGCGGATCAAATGGGCAGCACCTCAGGCAAAGCAGTTAAACGCATTGAAGATGTGCGCTTGCTGCGTCAAGTGCAGTTCCCAGAAGACGCTGGTCCAATGGCTCACCCCATCAGACCTGATAGCTATCAAGAGATCAATAATTTCTACACAGTCACCGTTTATGAAAAAGGTGCTGAAATCATTCGCATGCAGCAAACACTTTTAGGGCGCGATGGTTTCCGTAAAGGCATGGACTTGTATTTCAAACGCCATGATGGCCAAGCGGTCACTTGTGATGATTTTGTTTCTGCGATGTCAGATGCTAATCAAAAAGATTTGACCCAATTCAAGCACTGGTACAGTCAAGCAGGAACTCCTAGGGTAAAAGTCGAAGAGAGCTTTTCAGGCAACACTTATCAAGTCAAACTCACACAATCTTGCCCGGCGACTCCAGGACAAGATAAGAAAGAGCCATTTCACATTCCATTGCTCTTCAAAGTAATTGAATCTGAGCCATCCGATCACTCAAACAAGGCAAGTACAGAACAACTGTTTGAGCTGACTCAACCCTCACAAATCATCACAGTTGAAGGATTGAAGCAAAAGCCTACCTTATCGATCAATAGAAACTTTTCAGTACCGATTGTTTTGGATTTTGAGCAATCAGAATCCGATCTTTTGACACTTCTTCGCCAAGATGATGATGCATTCAACCGCTGGGAAGCTGCACAAAAACTATTCATGAGAAGTATTCTGAATGGTGACACCCTCACCACAGAGTTACTCGACACCCTCAAAGATATTCTTTTAGACACTCAATTGGATCCCGCATTCAAAGACCTTCTCTTTACCTTGCCAGCGGAAAGTTATTTGTATGAACAAGTGAAGGTCATTGATCCACAGGCCATTCATCAATCACGACGCAAGTTACGCCATCAATTAGCCCATCATTTACAAAGCGCTTGGCTGTGGGCTTATGAGCATCATCAAACACCAGGTAAATTTAATCCCGATGCCATGAGTGCAGGCAAACGCTCACTGAAAAATCTAGCACTTCACATGCTTGCAGAGTCAGGTCATGCCCAGGTAGATGATTTAGCACTTAAGCAGTATGAGGTGGCAAACAATATGACCGAAAGGTATGGTGCACTGGCAGTATTGGTGAATTTCTCATCAGTGCATGCGACCAAATGCTTAGGGCATTTCCATCAAACCTTCGAATCGGATGCTTTAGTCATCGATAAATGGTTTGCCTTACAAGCAACCAGACAATCTGATTTAAGTAATCCCCAATCAGTCCTGAAAGATGTTCTGGCGCTTCGACAACACCCAGACTTCAGTCTTAAGAACCCTAATCGGGTCAGAAGTCTGATTCATGCTTTTTGCATGAACAATCCAGGGGCTTTTCATCAAACTCCTGAGAAGACCTACCAGTTTTGGGCTGACCATGTGATTGAACTCAACCAAATCAACCCGCAAGTGGCCGCTAGATTGGCAAGGGGGCTGGATCGCTGGAAACAATTTGCGCCAAATTATCAAGTTCACATGAAATCAGCACTAGAATTGATAGCTAAGCAAGATAACTTGTCCTCAGACGTGGCTGAAGTCATTGAAAAGGCACTTAATAGTTAATCAGGATAACCATATGTCGCAAGGCACCGCTTTTACCCAGTACATCACAGAGCTTGGCTCAAAGAATCCTCAGATTCCAGCATCACTATTGGTGTCTGTTGCTAATGCCTGCAAATTAATCGCCAAACAAGTCGAACAAGGCGCTCTTGCAGGAATCATTGGATCTGCAGGCAGTGGCAATGTTCAAGGTGAAACACAACAAAAGCTAGATATTATTTCGAATGACATATTGCTTGAGGCTTGTGGATTAGATTCAACACTTGCTGGTATGGCTTCCGAAGAAATGGAAACCATTTTCCCTGCCAATAAAAATGGTAGCTTCTTGCTGCTTTTCGATCCACTGGATGGTTCATCCAATATTGATGTGAATGTTTCTATTGGCACTATTTTCTCTATTCTTAAAAAGAAAACTACTGGTGAATTAAGCGAGAAAGATTTTCTTCAAGCCGGTTGCGATCAGGTGGCCTCAGGTTATGTGGTTTATGGCCCGCAAACTACTTTGGTCTATACCACGGGTCACGGTGTTCATATGTTCACGCTAGATCATGAAACCAATGAGTTTTTACTCATCAAAGAAAATATTCAGATTTCACCTGATACCAAAGAGTTCGCAATCAATATGTCGAATATGCGTCATTGGGATGCTCCGGTGAAACGCTATGTTGATGAGTGTCTTGCAGGCACTGAAGGTACTCGTAAAAAAGATTTTAATATGCGCTGGATTGCCTCCATGGTGGCGGATGTGCATCGCATCTTGTGCCGTGGCGGTGTGTTCATGTACCCATGGGATAAACGTGATCCAAGCAAACCAGGCAAATTACGCTTAATGTATGAAGCTAACCCTATGAGCTTTTTGATTGAACAAGCTGGTGGCGCTTCAGTCAACGGCAAAGACCGCATCATGACTTTGCCTGCTGAAAAATTACACCAACGTGTGTCTGTTGTTCTAGGCTCCAAAAATGAAGTGGATTTGATACAGAAATACCACCAAGGATCCTAATTAATCCCAGAAATTCTTATGCAGTAAAAAAGCCTCTAATCCATCACGATCAGAGGCTTTTTTCTTAGGGCAAGATGATCAATGCATATCAGTGCATCATGGCTGCAGGTTTCATGTATTCAAGATCATGGGCGCAAGCAACAGCCTGACAAGTGATATGACCTTGATACACGTTCAAACCATTCATCAAATGAGGATTTTCAATCAATGCTTGCTGAGCACCCTTATTTGCAATCTGCATCACAAATGGCGCAGTTGCATTGGTCAAAGCCATTGTTGAAGTTCTTGCAACCGCCCCAGGCATGTTGGCAACACAATAATGAATCACATCATCGATTTGATAAGTGGGCTCTTGGTGCGTGGTTGCGTGGGATGTCTCAAAGCAACCGCCTTGGTCAATCGCCACATCCACAATCACCGATCCAGGCTTCATGGCAGACACCATTCTTCTTGTGACCAATTTCGGAGCAGCTCCACCTGGCACCAACACGCTGCCAATCACAACATCAGCACCTAAAACTGATCTCTCAATATTTGCGGTACTCGAATATAGGGTGTGTCTCTTGTTGCCATATAAAGCATCCAGCTCTCTTAATCGATCAAGATTCTTATCAATGATGGTCACACGAGATCCCATGCCAACAGCCATTTGCAAAGCAGCACTGCCCACAACACCAGCGCCCAAAATCACCACATCGGCTGCAGGAACACCCGGCACTCCAGCCAATAGCAATGCTCGGCCACCATTGGCCTTTTCCAAATGATGTGCTGCAGCTTGGATCGACATCCTGCCAGCGACTTCACTCATGGGAGCCAATAAAGGCAACCGGCCGTTAGGGCTGGTGACTGTCTCATAGGCAATGCAGATAGCGTTTGATTGCAACAACGCCTGAGTTTGATGTAAGTCCGGAGCCAAATGCAAATATGTGAACAAAACCTGTCCTGAGTGAAGCATCTTGCATTCTTCAGGCTGAGGCTCTTTGACTTTGACAATCATCTCAGCCTCGGCAAATATGTCACTTGGACACTCAACCATCTGAGCTCCAGCCATAACATAGTGCTCATCCATGAAGCCAATCGCCTCTCCTGCATTCTTTTGTACCAGTACCTGATGACCCCAGAGTCTTAACTCCGTTACTTGATCAGGGGTTAATCCAACTCGATATTCGTGATTTTTAACTTCTTTAGGTACGCCAACAATCATGATGCACTCCTCTCTTTTTTATGAAGACCAAAAATAAAATACAACAACGTCAATCCAATCAAAATCGGCGGCCCCACATAAAACGCCATGCGAGTTGATTCTGAATAAGCCATTAAGCCAATCACAAACATCACGAAGAAGATGGCGAACCATGAGCCGTATGGCCAAAGAATGGCGCGGTAAGGTAATTCATCTCTTTGAGTTTGAGTTAAAGATTTTCTAAATTTAATTTGTGTGTATAGGATGGCTATCCAAACCAATAAGCCAATCAAAGTAACAGCCGCAGTGATCCACTGAAATGCCTTCTCAGGAACAAAATAATTCAGTGCAACACCCAAAGTTGGCAAAAGAATCGTCATCAAGATGGCCTTCATAGGAACGCCTGATTTAGATACTTCACCCAATGCTTGCGGAGCATTACCAATTTTGGATAAGCCCAAGAGCAATCGACCGCCGCTGAATATGCCAGCATTACAAGAAGATAGTGCTGCTGTGATCACCACAAAATTGATGATGCCGGCTGCTTCTCTTAAGCCGATGCTCTCAAACATCGCAACGAATGGGCTTCCCTGCTGACCCACTTGATGCCAAGGGAAGATCGCCAAAATAACAAATAAGGCTCCGACATAAAAGATCAATATGCGCCACGCCAATGAATCAATAGCCATAGGAATGGTTTTTGTTGGGTTTTCAGCTTCACCAGCTGACAAGCCAATCATTTCAATACCAACATAGGCAAATAAAACCATTTGAAGTGATAGCAAGAAACCACTCACCCCATTAGGGAAAAATCCCCCATGCTGCCAAAGGTTGGCGATACCAATCGGCTCACCGCCAACGCCCAACCCAAAGAAAATCATTCCACAGCCCATCGCAATCATGGTCACAATTGCGACCACTTTGATGAGGGAGAACCAAAACTCAAATTCACCAAAAACCTTCACTGCCACAAAATTGATACCGCCCATGGCCAACAATGAAGATAAGGCCCACACCCATTGAGGAACATCGGGGAACCACATCATCATATAAATACCAACTGCTGTGACTTCCGCCAAGCCCACCACAATCCAGTAAGTCCAATAACCCCAGCCAACCAGATAGCCCGCCAAAGGACCGATGTATTTGCCAGCGTAATGAGCGAACGATCCTGCCACAGGCTCATGCACAGCCATCTCACCCAAAGCTCTCAGGACAATGAATGCCACCAATCCAGCCAGGACATATCCCAACATGATGGATGGTCCTGCCAGTTGAATAGCTGTGGCTGATCCTAAAAATAAACCAACACCAATTGTTGAACCTAAAGCCATAAGACGAATGTGTCGTGGCTGAAGACTTCTTTTTAATCCATGATTGTCATGAACCATTTTTTCACCTCTACTGTGTCATTCAAAAATTTGAACAGGCAGAATAGGAGGCAATCAATCGCTTGTATATGGCTTAGAAATGCTTGAAATGTTTAATTCAAGAAAAGTGACAATGAGAAATTTCTTACACCCAATAAACATGGGGGTGTGAGATTAATCTCGGATTTTTTCTTACAAGAAAAGAGGAAGTTTCCTACAAAGGAATCAGAATATTCCTACAAGGATGTAATCCAAATTTCCGAGGAATTGAAAGATAACTTAAGAGATATTTTTAAAATTAAATTAATTAGAAAAATTTAAATCTGCTGTTGACGGTCGAACGCAGCGCGGCGACTCTCTCGATGCATCGATACACCCACCATCTTTATAAACGCCTTGTGGGTCCCTGTAGCACATCATTCG
>CAMBJN010000067.1 GCA_945867755.1 Polynucleobacter meluiroseus | reverse complement strand
CTTCCATCTCCCACTTCAATTGCCAAATACCCAAACGATTGGCCAGGGCAGCATCAACGTCCAAGATGTCTTGCGCCCAAGAAGTTGGGGTCTCGATTCTTTGTGAGGTAACCCAACGCAAAGTTTGCACCACTGATGCCAAATGCAATAAGACCACGCGCAAGTCATGAGCAAATGCCAAAAGCATTTTTCTTAAAACTTCTATTTGGGCTTGCGCACTTTGACCGAGTTGATTCGATGATTGCCGGGCAATTTTTAATTGCGCAGCTTTGAGCGCGCGGAAACCCATGATCAGTTGAGCGACTTCTTGGCCCAATTGTTTTTCTAAGGATTCTTTGGAGAGTGTTGAGTCAAGATGCTCTGCAGCTAAGCAGCTGGCTTCATCTAATTTTAAAGAGAGCAGGATCTCCTTCACGCCCATGGCATGGGCATGAAGGTCTTCTCCAAACAATAGATCGGTCTTAACTATAGAACTCACGTGCTAAGGATACCTGTTCTGGCGTGATGAATGCCGGAGCATGCCCTACCCCAAGAATTTCAATACTTTTTGCTTTGGGGTTGCGACGGCACATCTCGCTAACTGTGGCCGCTGAAATCAAATCAGAATCAGAACCACGCACAATCAGCATCTCGGCATTGATGGCATCGTAGGCTTTCCAGGTCATCATTTCACCCATCATGGAAGTCATTTTGTTAACAGCTGCAAATGGTTTGACGATGTCTGGGTCGTAATGCACCACCCATTGATCGCCGTCTTTTTTCAAATGAGGGCCGTTGTAATCTTTCCACTGCTGAGCAGTGAAAGTTCCAAAAGGTTCACAAATGCGATTAAGGTAAATCAAGCCTTCTTTTTTGCTGTTAAAGCGCAAAGGCTTACCAACATAATCATTCAAGCGCTTGAGCGCGGTTGCTTCAATTCTTGGGCCAACGTCATTGATGATCATTTTTTTAATCGGTGAGTTTTTTTGGCCCGCCAAGAAAATACCAATAAAGCCACCCATCGATGTGCCAAACCAATCAACTTCACGCAAACCTAATTGCGCGAAGAGCGCATTCATATCGTTGACGTACTGTGGAATGCCATACAACATCGGATTGTCTAACCAATCAGAATCTCCACGTCCTGCGATGTCCGGGCAAATCACTCGGTAGCGATCAGTCATGGCCTTGGCCAAAACTGTGAAGTCACTGCCACGACGCGTTAAGCCATGCACACAAATCAAGACGCGTTGATTGTTGGGGTCACCCCACTCGTGATACGCCATCTTGTGCATGCCAGATGGACTGACACATTGCACGTAGTGCGTTCTGCATTCCTGATCAGGGAGATCAGGAACATCTTCGACTGGGATGGGGTAATCGATTACTGGCGCTAGCGCTGTAATTTCATTTTGTACTTCATTTGTTACTTCACTGGCTGGCGCTTGCGACAACTCCGCAGAGCTAGCGAGATTGGTCTCAAAAGAGCTCTGAGGATTTCTTTTAAATAGTCGTTGTAATAAGCGCTTGAGCATTACTGGGCTACCCAGCCTCCATCCATGTTCCAAGCAACGCCACGAATTTGTGTGGCCGCTGGACTACAGAAGAACACGGCCAATGCAGCCAATTGATCAGGAGTGACGAATTCACCAGAAGGTTGCTTTTCTGAAAGCAAACGTTTCTTGGCTTCTTCGTTATTCACCTGATCTTTTTCTGCACGGGCATCGACTTGTTTTTGCACCAAGGGTGTTAATACCCAACCTGGGCAAATCGCATTACATGTCACACCTGTTTGTGCTGTTTCTAAAGCTGTTACTTTTGTTAAACCAACGATGCCGTGTTTGGCAGCCACATACGCTGACTTTTGTGCAGAGCCTACCAAGCCGTGCACAGATGCCAAGTTAATGATGCGCCCCCAGTTACGTTGCTTCATGCCAGGCATTGCCATGCGTGTGGTGTGAAACGCTGAAGATAAGTTAATCGCAATGATGGCGTCCCAACGATCCACTGGGAAGTCTTCGACATTGGCCACGTGCTGAATACCTGCGTTGTTGACCAAAATATCAATCGCTCCAAAACGCTTTTCAGTGGCTTGCATCATGGCTTCAATTTCTGCAGGTTTGCTCATATCAGCACCGTGGTAATCCACTTCCACACCAAAGGCTTTGACTTGGGCCATCGCTGCGTCTTTTTCTCCGAAGCCGTTCATCATGATGTTGGCACCCTGCTCTGCCAATGCTTTAGCAATGCCCAAACCAATGCCGCTGGTTGAACCAGTGACCAATGCAGTTTTACCTTTCAACATACTCATACTCTCTTGCTCCAAAAATTTAATGATTTTTTTTGTTTAATTAGCTAGGTATCTCAGGTTGCACAGTGACATGATCAATCTCATGCTTCTCTAGCAACATGGTATTAATTTTTTCCATGATGATTGGCCAATTTTTCATATCATGCACTTCCACATGACCAATCAAAGCAGGATGCCCGGGTGACATCTCCCAAATATGCAAGTCATGCACGGCCAAAACTCCATCAATCGCTTGGAGATCTTTACCAACTTGCACGTAGTTGATGTGATGAGGTACACCCTCCATCAAGAAATGATATGACTCTTTCAATACATCAGCGATTGAGCGAATCAATAAGATGCAAACAAACAATGACAAGATCGGATCAATTTGCATCCAGCCTGTGAAATGAATCACCACACCGGCAATCAATGCCGCTAAAGAACCCAAGAGATCGCCCATCACGTGAACCAAGGCTGCTCTGGTGTTAACACTTTTCTTGTCTTTAGACAAAATCCACGCAACGATCAAGTTGATCATCAAGCCAATCACAGCCACAACCATCACTGTCTGACCTTGAACTTGGTGCGGGTCATTAAAGCGTGAGATGGCTTCGATGGCAATCCAAATGATCAAGACAATCATGGCCAAGCAATTAACAAAGGCTGCTAAAGATTCTGCTCGACCAAAACCAAATGAATTTTTTATCGAAGGTGGTCGTTTGGCAATGATTTGTGCCAACAATGCTAAAGCCAAAGCTGATGCATCGGTGACCATGTGACCAGCATCAGAGATCAAGGCCAATGAGTTGGCCCAAAATCCTGCAAAGGCTTCAATGCCGGCAAAGAAGAAGGTTAGCAGCAAAGCTGCTAACAGAATGCCGGCTTGATGAGACTCTCGGTAGTGAAGATGCTGGGCATCGCCTTTCTTATGCGCATGCAAATGAGCGGCATGCTGAACATCTTTCATAATCAAACAGCGCTGGTATCTAAAGGACAACCAGTTTTAGCAATGACCTCTTCTTTGCTCACACCCGTTGCAAGCTCAATGAGTTTCATACCTTGAGGTGTGATATCGAGCACAGCCAAGTCAGTGATGATGCGCTTGATCACGCCCACACCAGTCAATGGCAAGGTGCAGTTTTTCAAAATCTTGAGGTCTTCTGTGCCGTCTTTTTTCTTGGCCACGTGCTCCATTAATACCACCACGTGTTTCACACCTGCAACCAAGTCCATGGCGCCGCCCATACCTTTGACCATCTTGCCTGGAATCATCCAGTTGGCCAAGTCGCCTTTTTCGCTGACTTGCATCGCACCCAAAATAGCAATATTGATTTTTCCACCACGAATCATGCCAAATGAATCGGCTGAAGAAAAAATCGCAGAGCCAGGTATTGTTGTGATGGTTTGTTTGCCAGCATTGACCAAGTCTGCATCTACTTGATCTTCTGTTGGGAATGGACCAATGCCCAACAAACCATTTTCTGACTGAAGCCAAACTTCCATGTCTTTTGGTACGTGGTTCGCCACCAAGGTTGGTAAGCCAATGCCTAAGTTAACGTAGTAACCATCTTTTAATTCTTTGGCTGCACGTGCAGCCATTTCATCACGATTCCATGCCATGATCTTGCTCCTTAAGCCTTGCTAACAGTGCGCTGTTCAATGCGCTTTTCTGGGTTTTTGTTCAATACGATGCGATGCACATAAATACTTGGTGTGTGAATGTCAGCAGGCTCAAATGCGCCGTTCTCAACGATCTCTTCAACTTCCACCACAGTGATCTTGCCAGCCATCGCGCACATTGGATTGAAGTTGCGCGCTGTGTGGCGGTAAATCAAGTTGCCAGCTTTATCTGCTTTCCAAGCTTTCACCAAAGCAATGTCTGCCACCAACGCGCGTTCCATCACATATTTTTCGCCATCGAATTCGCGAATCTCTTTACCTTCAGCCACAATCGTGCCTACGCCTGTCTTGGTAAAGAAAGCAGGAATACCACAACCACCCGCGCGAAGTTTCTCTGCCAAGGTGCCTTGTGGTGTGAACTCAAGCTCCAACTCACCGGCCAAGTATTGGCGCTCAAATTCTTTGTTTTCACCAACATAGGAAGCAATCATTTTTTTAACTTGGCGAGTTTCTAGCAATTGGCCTAAACCGAAGCCATCCACACCAGCGTTATTTGAAATGGCTGTTAAGTTGGTGGCGCCCGTATCGCGCAATGCCGCGATCAATGCTTCAGGAATGCCACACAAGCCAAAACCACCCACCGCAAAAGTTTGGCCATTTTTAACAATGTCTGCCAAAGCCTCTTTTGCAGAACCGTAAACCTTATTCATGAAAAACTCCCATTTGATTCAAAGATAGCTGGTTTTATCATCCAAAACCGATTGTTTTACTCATCGTTAATTAAGTAAACAGTTTGCCAAACCTGTATTTATATACCATTCTATTGACACTACCTTGACAGAATTGCCCCAAGAACTGGCCAAACGTCCTAAACCCTTGTAATACATGAGCTAAAGGGAGTGCTATTGGCTGTTTTGTACTTTGTGGGAGCATGAATTGAGAATGAACTTAAAATCATGACTGCTTAATAAGTAAATCAGTGAGTCAGTGATTGAGTGAATCAACAGAACTGATTTTGGAGATTGCATGAATACCAGCCCAGAGCTACTCGAACAATTTGGCCCGCGTGAATCCATGGACTATGACGTTGTCATCGTCGGTGGTGGTCCCGCTGGTTTATCGGCTGCGATTCGCTTAAAGCAATTGAGCGCTGAAAAAGGTCAAGAGATCTCAGTATGTGTTTTAGAAAAAAGTTCTGAAGTTGGCGCGCATATTTTGTCAGGCGCGGTGATGGATCCGATTGGCATCAATGAGTTAATCCCTGATTGGAAAAAACAAGGCGCGCCATTAAATACTGAAGTGAGTGAAGATCGCTTCATGTTCTTGACCGAGAGCAAGTCATACACAACCCCTCAGTGGATGTTGCCTGACTGTTTTAAAAATCACGGTAACTATGTGGTGAGTTTGTCGAACTTCACCCGTTGGTTAGGCACTCAAGCTGAAAATCTTGGGGTAGAAATTTTTCCAGGCTTTCCAGCCGCAGAAATTTTGTTTGGTGAATCAGGTCAGGTGGTTGGTGTGGCCACAGGTAATTTAGGCCTTGGTCGCGATGGCCAAGCCACTGAGAATTTTCAGCTCGGCATGGAGTTGCGCGCCAAGTACACATTGTTTGCCGAGGGTTCTCGTGGTCACTTAGGTAAACAATTGATTGAGAGCTATCAATTGGATGATGGTAAAGATCCACAAAGCTATGGTCTGGGTATCAAAGAGTTATGGGAAATCGATCCAGCCATGCATCAAGAAGGTCTTGTGATCCACACGGCTGGCTGGCCACTCAGTTCTGATACTTATGGCGGTTCGTTTTTGTATCACCTAGAAAACAATCAAGTGGCAGTGGGTTTTGTGGTGGGCCTGTCTTATAGCAATCCCTACCTCAGTCCTTTTGAAGAGTTCCAGCGTTACAAAACACACCCCAGCGTGCGCAAGTTCTTCGAAGGCGGTAAGCGCATTGGTTATGGTGCACGCGCAATCACGGCTGGCGGCTTGAACAGCTTGCCAAAGACAGTGTTCCCGGGTGGCGCATTGATTGGTTGCGAGGCAGGTTTCTTAAATGCCTCCCGCATCAAAGGCAGTCATGCCGCAATCAAGACCGGCATGTTGGCAGCTGAAGCTGCCTTTGAAGCCATCGCACAAGAACGCTCTGGTGATGAGTTGAGCGCTTATCCGGAAGCTTTCAAGAAGAGTTGGTTGCATCAAGAATTGAACAAGGCTCGCAACTTCAAACCATGGATGGGCAAAGGTTTGTATGTGGGCACTTTGATGGTGGGCATCGAACAAAAATTATTTGGTGGCAATGTGCCATGGACTGTTCACACCAAGTACGCTGATCACGAGTATTTAAAACCTGCTGATCAGTGTCAGAAAATTGATTATCCAAAACCTGATGGAAAAATCACTTTTGATAAATTATCTTCAGTGTTTATTTCAAATACAACTCATGAAGAAAATCAGCCGGCGCATTTAACGCTCGTTAATTCAATGGTGCCAGTGATCACGAACTTGCCAGTGTTTGATGGGCCAGAGCAACACTACTGCCCTGCTGGTGTTTATGAGTATGTGGATAGTGAGCAAGGTAAGCGATTACAAATCAATGCGCAGAACTGCGTGCATTGCAAAACCTGCGACATCAAAGACCCAACACAAAATATTGTTTGGTTAAACCCTGAAGGTTCTGGCGGCCCGAATTACTCTGGCATGTGATGCCGTAGTTGTTTTTAATTCTTAATCACGACTGCGTCATGGTGTGGCTTAACGCGACTGATGCACCAGTAACCCAATAGACTGCTGAATGCCGCCAAACCAAAGACGTGGTGTGGCGCCAAGTATTCCCAAACCCAACCAGCAAACAAACCGCCCACTGTGCCACCAATACCGTATGACACCGTGGTGTACAGCGCTTGCCCTCTTGCTTGCAAAGGTCCTTTGAACCAAGTCTGCAACATCTTGATGCTGGCGCTGTGATGAGCACCAAAGGTGGCTGCGTGCATCACTTGAGCCAAAATCAAAATCAGTAATTCAGGGACGTAGGCCATCAAACCAAAACGCACGACTGCGATGAAGTACGCCGCGAGCAAAATATTCTTTGTGGTGAATCTGGCAAAAAAGTAACTTTGGAAATAAAAAAATATCACTTCAGCCAAAACACCCAACATCCAAAATAATCCTATCTCCCCTTTTGAATAACCCAAGCGATCAAGGTACAAAGAGTAGAAGACATAGAGTCCGGCATGACCAAAGATCATCCAGAAGTTGGCAGACATGAACCACTGCACATTTCTATTTTTGAGTACATGGCTAAATTTGATCTCAGCATGCACCACAACATCCACGGGTGGCTCACGCAAGGTCAGGGTCAAAGCGGTCATGATCAATAAAGCCACAATGCCGAACCAAGGCAAGCTATCAATGCCAAAGGCCTCGAACCAAGCGCCGGCGCCCAGAACCATGGCGATAAAACCAATCGAGCCCCAGAGTCTTAAACGTCCGTAACGTTTATCAAAGTCATTGTTTTTATATAGGGCATGTACTGTGGCAGCCTCACCCAAGGGCATCAAGCTACTTGTAACAGTGTTCAATAAAAACATCCAGATAAGTAAGGCGACGTAACTCTCTAGATAAAAAATACTTGTGAAGATGATGCAAGCCATGACTGATGT
>CAMBJN010000066.1 GCA_945867755.1 Polynucleobacter meluiroseus | reverse complement strand
AAGTAAAGCCTAATTTATCGGCAATCTCTTTTTGGCGTTTTTCGATGGTGGCATCAAAGAACTCTTCAATCTTTCCGCATTTGACGCAAACAATGTGATCGTGATGCGTGCCTTCATTTAATTCAAAAATAGCTTTGCCTTCGCCTTTGGCGGATTCAAAGTTATTTTTTCTTAGGATGCCAGCGCCTTCAAACTGCATCAACACACGGTAAATCGTGGCAATACCAATATCCAGTTTTTCTTTGATGACTTCAAGATAGATATCATCGGCACTGAAGTGGCGATTAGGATTTTTATTGAAAAACTCCAAGATCTTCAATCTTGGTGCTGTGACCTTCAGTCCAGTTTCGCGAAGTTCTTCGGTAGGGCTTGTTTTTTTCATGGATCACAATAATAAAAATAATGATTCCATTTTACAGTTAGTTTTATTTCTTAGTTATTTGCTCATAACTAGCTATTTTCCCTAAGCAATAACAGTTACCCCATGATTTTATTAGGGTAAATCCTTCAGAGTGATTTGTGTAAGAGGGCTCTTAGCTCTTGGTTAATCGGCTCATGGAGTTCAATTTGCTTCAGAACCACAGTTAACTGCTCTTTTAGGCGTGAGCAGCCAGATTCTTGATATCCAAGTGATAGAGCAAGCGCTGCTTGCCAAATATTTGATGTCAGCATTGATCCCCCCTTTTTTCGACATCTCATTGTGGCAGGAAAAAAATATTTGTCAAGCAAATGATAATCGTTATCATTTATGATATAGTTCTTCTTGTGAGTAGTTCACTCCTATTCACTTATCTTCTATCTCTTGACAGCCCCGCCTTGAGCGGGGCTTTTTTTTGTTCTTTTTAATCGCCAACATGATTAATGAACGATTTCGCAATGATTTGAATAAATGTTTAATTGACTAATTAAATTAATAAGATTTACTTGATTAACGTCAATAACTAATTTTTTGAAACTTTTATCCTACTTAAAACAAAAAAATATTTCAAAAAGGGAAGGAAGTTATCATGAAAAAACGTCTTGGAATGACAGTAATGGCCTTAGCTGCTATTGCAACATTGGGCGCTGGGGTGCTTAATGCAAAAGACAGAGAATTAATAGATCCAATCAAACCAGCAAAAGTAACAGATGCTGCATTGGTTGAATTAGGAAAAAAATTATACTTTGATCCACGCTTATCAAAATCTGGATTTATTTCATGTAATTCATGCCACAACCTATCAATGGGTGGTACAGACAACATCAAGACATCGATTGGTCATAACTGGACCAAAGGTCCAATCAATGCCCCAACGGTATTGAACTCAAGCTTGAACGTGGCTCAATTCTGGGACGGTCGTGCAGCTGACTTGAAGGAGCAGGCTGGCGGTCCAATCGCTAACCCAGGTGAAATGGCTTCATCGCACACATTGTCAGTGCATATTTTGCAATCAATACCAGGTTATGTTGCTGACTTCAAGAAAGTGTTCGGCAGTGATAAGGTAGATATTGATAAAGTAACAAAAGCCATCGCTGCGTTTGAGGAAACATTGGTAACCCCTAATTCACGTTTTGATAAATGGTTAAAAGGTGACAAGAAGGCTATCACTGAGCAAGAGTTAGCTGGCTATAACTTATTTAAATCAACAGGCTGTATTGCTTGTCATAATGGCCCTGCTGTAGGCGGTAATACATTCCAGAAAATGGGTATTGTTGAGCCGTACAAATCAACCACTGGTGGTGATGGCCGAAGTGCTGTAACTGGTAAGGATGCAGATCGCTTTAACTATAAAGTACCAACATTGCGTAACGTAGAGCTAACCTATCCGTACTTCCATGATGGCGAAGCTGCCACATTGAAAGAGGCTGTGGATGTGATGGGACGTTTGCAGTTAGGCCGTAAGTTCACTGAAGATGAGAATGCAAAAATTGTTGCTTTCTTGCACACTTTAACTGGTGATCAGCCAAACTTTAAGTTGCCAATATTGCCCGCATCTTCTGATATCACACCAAGACCATCACCTTTTGATAAGTAATGATCTGAAGTGAGTTAACAGAGCAGTATTTAGTAGTAAATGTAGCAAGTAGTTTTTCAAAGTATCAAACCCCTCGTATTGACAGCCCCGCCCAGTGCGGGGCTTTTTTTATTCGATTTCTCACATGTTTCAAGGTTTCTTCAATAGCCCCACAGTTATATGGCGGTATGGGGGTGCTAAGAAAAAATTCTCATTACAGAGTAAGCTAGTGAGATGACCGACTCTTTAAGTAAATTCCAGCGCATGGGCATCCCAGCAAAAACATTTTTTCTGGGATGTGCCCTCATGTTTTCAGGCCTTACTTCTGCATCCAATGATCACAACCAATCGCTGGTGGTTAAAAGTATCAGCCAGGTCGAATCACTGGGGCAGGGCAGAATGACCTATTGGGGCTTTACTCTTTACGATGCAAAGCTATACACCAGCAAAGAGCCCAAAGGGGGTCTTGCCTTGGATATTCAGTACCTGCGTAAATTTGAAGCCAAAGACCTGGCCAAGCAAACTTTGGATGAGCTAAAAAAATTAGGCACCAGCGATACCCAAAGAGCAGAATGGACTGAGCCATTGGCTAGAGCATTCAAGACCGTGCAAGTAGGGGATTCAATCACCGCCATCAAAAAGCCCCAAGGCAGTACTCAATTCTTTTATAACGGTCAATTCGTCAGTGAAATTTCTGGAGAATCTTTCTCCCAAGCATTTTTTGGTATCTGGTTACACCCCAAAACCAGCGCACCCCAATTAAGAAAAGTCTTATTGGGTCAATATTGTCCGAGGGTTAATTTAGAGGCTTACTGTCATGATTAAATCTTTGCAACGTTTAGGAGTTTGTTTAATGGGTATTGCCTTATTTGGATGTTCGAGCGTGAAAGTCAGTGACTATGCTCAAGAAAAGCCAGCCTTGGACTTGGCCACTTATTTCAATGGAACGATTGATGCCCATGGCATCTTCACCGACAGAAGCGATAAAGTCGTGAAGCGATTCAAAGTCGTGATTGACGCCAAGTGGACGGTGCAGAACGGCCAAAAAGTAGGCGTCTTGGATGAAGCCTTCACATATTCAGATGGCACCACGCAGCGCCGTGTGTGGACCCTCACAGAAATCGCTCCCAATCGTTACAAGGGCACAGCCTCGGACGTGGTTGGAGAAGCCGTGGGTGAGGTTGCAGGCAATGCCCTGAACTGGTCATACACCTTGGCACTGCCAGTCGATGGCAAAGTCTATAACGTTCAGTTCAATGACTGGATGTACCAAATGGATGACAAGGTCATGCTGAACAAAGCAAAGATGAGTAAATTTGGTATTTATTTAGGCGAAGTGACATTGGCCTTTTATAAGCGCTAAGCATTAAGAAATCTATGAAAAAACTGATCAACTTCATTCAATTTCAGGCAGTTTGGTTTTTGTGCATCTTCGGTGCCGCCCATCAGTTTGAGCTGATCGCCATCTTGATCTCTGCAGGCATCATTGCTTGGGCCATCCTTACCTCGGAGCACCGTACCCATGATTATGTGATTAGCTTGATTGCAGTGATCATTGGAGTCGCTCTTGATAGCCTTCTGGTATCCCAGAATTTAATTGCTTTTACATCTGCTTATTGGACGTCTATTGCACCTTTGTGGATGACGCCGATTTGGATTGCTTTGGCATTAACTCTTCAATCATCCATGAGCTGGCTGAGTGGCCGTTATATGTTGGCAGGATTATTGGGGGCGATCAGCGGACCTTTTGCCTATTGGGCAGGAGTAAGGATGGGGGCAGGTGCATTCACTGATTTGACCACCACCATGATTTGCTTGTCAGTCATCTGGTTAATCATTACGCCAGTCTTGTTTTATCTTTCATCACTTTTAAAAGCGCGCCATGTCTACTCAAGCAACTAATGCAACTAATGCCAAGCCAGCTTTATTGGCAGTTAAAGATATTCCGATTCATGATCTTGAGGGTTGGGCTATCGGCGCTGATCAACTTTCCCTACAAAGAAAGTTCATGTTCAAGAATTTTGAACAAGCCTTTGCGTTCATGAAGAATTGTTATGAGCTAATCGAAGAAATGAACCATCATCCTGATTGGTCAAATGTTTACAGTACTGTGAACGTTACATTGAATACGCATGATTCTGGTGGTATCACGCACAAAGACATCTTGCTTGCTAAAGCGATGAACCAGGTCTTTGAAGATCTCATGATCTGAGGTCTTGGTAACCTGATCCAGCTCTGCGATATTGAATTATCGTTTAGTTACTGCAACTGCCCAGTTACCACGCAATGCGAAGTACAAGCCACCGGCCCATAAGAACAAATGGAAGTTGTCGTGTAAGACCACATCCCATAAGCTGTTTGGTTTTGTTACAACCCAAATAACACCCGTTGCAATGCAGCACATGGTGATTCCAGAGAATCTTGTGATCAGGTCACCAAGTTCTGCGACAAATTTGATTTTGCTGATGCCAAACATCGAAGTGATGCCACCTACCAAGAGGCCGATGCCCGCGGCGATTTCACCGTAGATAACCACCCACCAAACCAGACCTAGTAAACCAAAGGCTTCGCCTCCAGTTGGATCAAACGGTAGCTTATTCAAACCCTGCTGAATAAAAACAACTGCCAGGGGAACTCTGAGTAGAAGACTGCTCCAACTGAAGTCAGGCAGGACTTTCCAGTAGTTTTCGATCTTTTGATTCATATACTTCCTTAAAACATCATAAGTGTTTGTTAATGCTACATGACATTTACTGGTAATGCTTAGTTAATATTTTTTGAGTTGACCCAAATCAATCCCTTGAGCTAAGAATCGTCAAGGCAATGATTTTTACCAAGGAATCTCTTCGCCTTGGTAACTCAAAAACTTGCCAGAGTCACTGGATGTGACATTCAAGAGCACTTGCAACATATCAGAAGTAGCATCTTGGGGTGTTCTGCCAATCTGATCACCTTTGAAAGGTCTTGATAGAGCAGAAGCCACTGTTCCAGGGTGTAATGCCAGTAAACAATGATTAGGCCTCATACGCTTTTGCTCAATCGATGCAGTTTTGATCAGCATATTCAAAGCAGCCTTAGAGGCACGATAGCTGTACCAGCCACCCAAACGATTGTCTTCAATGCTGCCGACTTTGGCAGACAGACAAGCCATGACACCAAACTCAGGATCTAACAGCGGTGCGAATGATTGCAAACACATGCCAGGACCCAGGGCATTTAACTGCATGGTTTGCATGAACTGATCTTCATTCAAGTCTGATAACTTCTTCTCTGGTAGCCAAGCATCGTTATGAAGAATGCCCGTGGCAATAATGATCAAGTGGAAGGGACCTTCATGAGCCAAGGCATTGGCTGCTTCTTGAATACTGCTGGGATTGGCATAATCAAGCGATGGTGTTGACTGCCGACTCAAGCCAATCACTTTTGTACAGTTGGGCAGTTTCTTTAAATGCTCAATGAATGCCTGACCAATCGATCCGGTAGAGCCAATCACCACGGCATTGAATTTATCTAGCTGAGAGAGCATGCGCCAATGTTTAAAAAGTTAATCAATGGACCTAGTGTAACCATTCTGAAGGTTTTTATCTGAAGCTTGACCATGTGGGTGGTGCAAAGCCAGATAAATCAGTAACATGGGCTGATTCATTTATAAATAAGTCTATTTATGTTGCTCATCCTGGCTTTTATCTTCAATACACTCTTAGCACTTTTGGTAATCTTGATTCACTACGAAGTCTTGTTTCAGTTGGACAAGCGTTTACCGAAGGTCTCACATTTACCTGCCCGTTTTAAAGTGCTTGCAGGTGCAGGTGTGATTTTCATGGCTCACATTGTTGAAATTTGGATATTTGCTTTCGGTTATTTACTGGCTCTGCAATTTGATGGCATGGGTGGCTTGACCGGTGAGGCCAGTGGTCACAGCCCCTTATTGGATTACGTCTATTTATCTTTTATCACCTACACAACTGTTGGTTATGGAGATGTGGTGGCCCATGGCTATTTGAGATATTTGACAGGTATTGAGGCTCTACTGGGCCTCTTGCTCATCACCTGGTCAGCATCATTCTTATTTTTAGAGATGCAAAAATATTGGACATCATCCAAAAAATAAGAACGATAATTTAGTCGTGAATATAATCGGGTAGTTTGGCACCGCAATGACGACAGTATTGATCCACAGCATCATGTCCCTCTGACATACATTCTTTGCAAATCCTGGTGGTAATTTGTTGATTGCGCGAACTAGTTAATTCGGCTGTCACAATACCGGTTGGCACCGCCAGAGTTCCCCAGCCCATCAACATCATGGCAGATGCGATAAAGCGCCCAAAATCTGTTTTAGGGACAATGTCACCATAACCCACGGTGGTCATGGTACTAATCGCCCAGTAAATACTCGTTGGTATGCTGGTAAATCCATTAGCAGGACCCTCAATTACATACATCAGCGTGCCCAGCACCATCACAATCATCAGTACAGCAGACAAGAAGACAAAAATTTTTCTGCGGCTGGCTGCTAGAGCGGCACCTAAGTGAACGTATTCCGTGACATATTCAGTGAGTTTGAAAATTCTAAAGATACGAATCAAACGCAAGACACGCACATCAATCAATGCGTGAAGCTCAGGGAAGAGCATGGCCAAGTAAGTAGGTAGTATTGCAATCAAATCGATGATGCCGTAAAAGCTCTTGACGTACTGCATCCGATTTTGTGCACAGTAAACCCGCGCGATATATTCCAAAGTAAAAATGAAAGTGAAGAACCATTCTAGAACGGTCAGACTAAAGTAAAAGTCAGCTGAAATTGACTCAATACTATCGACCACCACCACAAGCAATGACAGCACAATCAAGAAAATCAAGGCTTTATCAAATAATTGCCCAGCGCGAGTATCTGCCTCAAAGATAATGATGAAGAGTTTTTCTTTGAGCGTCTTCTTGGCTAATTCTTCTGACATCATGGAAGGCCTTTATTTTTCTGACATTGCTTTGTAAATACTTGGAAAGCAGCTAATAAAAATATAGCTGGCGTATTGTTCTGCTTGCATCTTATCTAAAGCGTCGTAGATTTCTTCTCGAATCAGACCAATGGTATGAGAGTCTGTTTTTTCTAGGGCGTTGATCAAGCGTTGAGCAATAGAGTCTTTTTCAATATCAATGCCGTGGGTGATTTTAATTTCACCTAAAAATGTTCCAAAGGTGCTTGCGAACTGCATGTCCGCTACAAACCCCTTATGAATACTGGGATGCTGCTGAACCATGATGACAGCCTGTTTCTGGCAATCCTGGAAGACTGCGCGCATTTTAAGAAGAATATCGTTGTTCATAGAATTATTTTATCTTCACGGACAAAGGAACTGATTTTAGAAAGCGGTGATCATGCCATCTCTGATTATCTCAACTACTTAAATCAGTTGATGCAATTTCACTTTATATCTTTGACGCACCTAAAACCAACATAAGCAACTTTGGTATCTCTTGGTTTTGTGGCAAGAGCTGATTCAATTTGATTTTCTGGTCCGTACCACCAAGAAGCGCCGCGAGTCACTCTTTCATTGCCAGGACCATCATCCACCCATTCCCAGGCATTGCCACCCATATC
>CAMBJN010000065.1 GCA_945867755.1 Polynucleobacter meluiroseus | reverse complement strand
ATTAAAGTTAGGATAAAGCACTAAATGACCAAAAAAACGTAAAATGATGATTCAATTTGATCAGAAAACCCGAAAAATTAGGGTAATCTTAAACTTTTTACAATAACAGGGAGAAACCCATGCGCATTGGCGTGCCCTTAGAGACGCGGGCGAATGAAACGCGCGTTGCTGCCACACCTGAGACAGTGAAGAAATTCATTAGTCAAGGTCACACAGTGATAGTTCAAAACAATGCTGGCGTCGCAAGTAGCCAGCCTGATTCCGCTTATGAAGCAGTTGGTGCAAGTATCGGTTCTGCTGCTGATGCATTGGGTGCAGATATCGTTCTTAAAGTCAGAGCACCAGATACCAATGAATTAGCTCAAATGAAATCAAATGCTGTTTTATTGGGCATGCTTGATCCATTTGATAACGCTAACAATTCCGCTATGGCGGCTAAAGGCATCACTGCTTTTGCTCTTGAAGCCGCCCCAAGAACAACCAGAGCTCAAAGCCTGGATGTTTTGTCATCACAAGCCAACATTGCTGGTTACAAGGCTGTACTGGTTGCTGCCAATGAATATCAACGCTTCATGCCGATGTTAATGACGGCGGCCGGTACAGTAAAGGCTGCTCGCGTATTGATTCTTGGTGCAGGTGTTGCTGGTTTGCAGGCGATTGCAACTGCGAAGCGTTTAGGCGCAGTGATTGAGGCCTCAGACGTGCGCCCCGCGGCCAAAGAACAAATCGAATCATTAGGCGGTAAGTTTGTGGATGTGCCTTTTGAAACTGAAGAAGAACGTGAAATCGCTCAAGGTGTTGGTGGTTATGCCCGTCCAATGCCTGCGTCTTGGATGCAACGTCAAGCAGCCTTAGTTGCAGAGCGCGCCAAGCAAGCAGATATCGTGATTGCCACAGCCTTGATTCCAGGGCGTAAAGCGCCAACACTTTTACATTCAGAAACCGTTGCTCAAATGAAACCAGGTTCAGTGGTGATCGATTTGGCGGCAGGTAAAGGTGACAATGGTGGCGGTAACTGCCCACTCACAGAAGCTGACAAAGTGGTTGTGAAGCATGGCGTTAAATTAGTTGGTTACACCAACTTAGCCAGCATGGTTGCAGCAGACGCCTCTGCACTTTATGCCCGCAATCTTCTGGACTTCATGAAGCTCATCGTTGATAAGGAAGCAGCTCTTACTATTCCGACTGATGATGACATCGTGACAGCTTGTTTGATGTGTCAAAACGGTCAAGTTCTTCGTCAGAACGCATAAGAAGAATTACAAGGAAAAAATCATGGACATGATCAGCCCAACTATTTATAACCTCATCATCTTCGTGCTAGCCATTTATGTTGGTTATCACGTTGTTTGGAATGTCACCCCAGCACTACACACGCCTTTGATGGCTGTGACAAACGCTATTTCAGCGATCATCATCGTTGGCGCCATGCTAGCCGCAGCATTAACTGAAGGCACACTTGGTAAATCAATGGGCACGATTGCCGTTGCTTTAGCAGCAGTCAACGTGTTTGGTGGTTTCTTGGTCACAAGACGCATGCTCGAAATGTTTAAGAAAAAAGATAAAAAAGCAAAAGGAGAAACAGCATGAGCTTAAATCTCGTTACGCTTTTGTATTTAGTCGCGTCTATTTGTTTTATTCAGGCACTTAAAGGTTTATCTCATCCAACGACTTCTATCAAAGGAAATTTGTTTGGTATGACAGGTATGGCGATTGCCATCATCACAACAGTTGGCTTGGTCATGATGCTTGCTAAAGAATCAGCAGCTGGCGGCATGGCTTATGTTCTAGCTGGTCTTGTGGTTGGTGGCGGTGCTGGTGCGATCATGGCCAAGCGCGTTGAAATGACAAAAATGCCTGAACTAGTGGCATTCATGCACAGCATGATTGGTCTTGCAGCGGTGTGTATTGCTGTTGCGGCAGTTGCAGAGCCTCACGCCTTTGGTATTGTGACCGTGGGCGAGCCAATTCCTCTAGGTAACCGTCTTGAGTTGTTCATTGGTACATTTGTTGGTGCTATCACCTTCTCGGGATCAGTGATTGCTTTTGGCAAACTATCTGGCAAATACAAGTTCCGTTTATTCCAAGGTGCTCCTGTTACTTTCCCAGGTCAGCACATACTCAATCTAATCCTTGCCATTGTGATGGTGGGTTGCGGTGTGATGTTCTCTATCGCTCCCGGTGCAGAACCTGCTTGGAACTACTTTGTTGTGATGGTTGTGGTTGCCTTCATTTTGGGCGTTTTGATCATCATCCCAATTGGTGGTGCTGACATGCCTGTGGTTGTTTCAATGTTGAACTCATATTCTGGCTGGGCTGCAGCCGGCATTGGTTTCTCCTTGAATAACTCAATGTTGATTGTGGCTGGTTCATTGGTTGGCTCTTCTGGTGCGATCTTGTCTTACATCATGTGTAAGGCGATGAATCGTTCATTCTTCAACGTTATTCTTGGTGGTTTCGGTGGCGATGCAGGTACTGCAGCAGCTGGTGGCTCACAAGAGCAGCGCAACGTTAAATCAGGATCTGCTGATGATGCAGCCTTCTTGATGACCAATGCTGAAACAGTCATCATTGTTCCAGGCTATGGTCTAGCAGTTGCTCGTGCTCAACACGCTCTCAAAGAACTCACAGAAAAACTCACTCACGCTGGTGTCACAGTGAAGTATGCGATCCACCCAGTGGCTGGTCGTATGCCGGGTCACATGAACGTTCTTTTAGCTGAAGCTGAAGTTCCATACGATCAAGTGTTCGAAATGGAAGACATCAATAGTGAATTTGGTCAAGCAGACGTTGTGTTGATTTTGGGCGCTAACGACGTGGTGAACCCTGCCGCAAGAACCCCAGGCAGCCCAATTTTCGGCATGCCAATTCTTGAAGCCTATAAGGCTAAGACTGTGATTGTGAACAAACGTTCTATGGCGTCTGGTTATGCCGGCTTAGATAACGAGTTGTTCTACATGGACAAAACCATGATGGTCTTTGGTGATGCTAAGAAGGTCATTGAAGACATGGTTAAGGCTGTTGAGTAAACCTCAATCACCTTATAAAGAACCGCCTACGGGCGGTTTTTTTGTTTAAAAAATATTAACAAGTTCAATTAAATATAAGTTCAATTCATTTAAAAGGTTAAAATTGAAGCATCTTTTATAACTTTATAAACTTATGAACTCCAAAGAATTTCAATTAGATATTGAAGCATTGTTCTCTCAAATCATTAATGGCCATGGCTTTCTGCATTATGGCTTCTTTGAAAAAAATGTTGATAATGATTTAACCTTGGCAAGACTCGGCCAAGCCCAACTTGATTATTTTAATAGGCTACTTAAATCACTACCCTCAGATACAAAATCAATATTAGATGTTGGAAGTGGAACGGGAAGCAATGCGAATGCGCTTTTCAATATGGGATTTGACATTACATGCGTGTGCCCATCATCTAGGCTAAATACAATTGCCAAAGAAAAACTTCCAAACTCCATTGATATACATGAAACTACTTTTGAAGAATTTTCAAGCCAAAAGCAATATGACACGATCCTATTTGCTGAAAGTTTTCACTACATAGAGCCCAAAGCCGCAATTCAAAATATCGGAAAATATGCTGTTAAAGGTGCTTTAATTTTTGATTATTTTCCTCGTGAAGGTGTTCAAACCTCTGAGTGGCGTAAAAGCCATAAGGACTTTCTTGATATTTTCAACAATGAAATCGGAAGTTCATTTATGATCGTTGAAGATATTGACCTTACTAATAATATTATTCCAACGTTTGAAATATTGGATGACGTTAAAAATAGCTATATCCATCCTTTTGTAAGAAAAACGATTGAAACCTTTTCTAAGGAAAATCCAATTAAATCGTTTTTTCTAAAGATCCTTCTTAAGAAAATTATCCACAGGAGTATGCGACGAAGTGATCGAGCATCGTCATTTCTTAAAACGTACGAATACCGTCTAATTCAGATCAATAGGATTAATTAAAAATCCTTGATTTATAAATACTTAATTTGTTTTATTTTTTAATGAACATCAAAAAACGTTTATCGCTTGCTCAAATCAAACGCCAAGCATTATTGATGGCAGGTGTTTCACCTAAGATCTATGGCAAAAAGAAAGCAACCCAAGTAGTGAGAAGTCGTAAGAGAGCTTTGGCTACGCGCGGTCAAAAACATCGTCACGGAGAATCAATTAATTAATGCCTTTAGATTCTTGATTGCGCACTACTATCATCTCTAAAGCATTAAGTTTCAGATAATAAAAAAGGCGCCGAAGCGCCCTTTTTATTTAAGTATGGACTCAATTTACATCATGCCGCCCATACCACCCATACCACCGCCCATGCCGCCCATGTCAGGCATACCGCCTGCGGAGTCGTCTTTTGGTGAATCAACAACTGCACAGTCTGTTGTCAACAACAAACCAGCAACAGATGCTGCGTTCACTAAGGCTGTTTTAGTGACTTTAGCTGGGTCAATAACACCCATTTCAACCATGTCACCATACTCACCAGATGCTGCGTTGTAGCCATAGTTGCCTTTGCCAGCAGCTACGTTATTCACAACAACACTTGCTTCGTCACCAGCGTTAGAAACGATGATACGAAGTGGCTCTTCCATGGCGCGCAAAACAATGCTGATACCAGCGTTTTGGTCTGCGTTATCACCCTTCAAACCCATGATGGCTTGTTTAGCACGTACCAAGGCAACACCGCCGCCAGGAACAATACCTTCTTCAACAGCAGCACGTGTTGCATGTAATGCATCATCAACACGAGCTTTCTTCTCTTTCATTGCTACTTCTGTGGCTGCGCCAACGCGAAGCACTGCAACACCGCCCGCTAATTTAGCAACGCGCTCTTGTAGCTTTTCACGATCGTAGTCACTGGTAGCTTCTTCGATTTGTGCACGAATTTGCTTAACGCGAGTTTCGATGTTCTTGGCTTCGCCTGCGCCATCAATAATGGTTGTGTTTTCTTTACCAATTTCAATGCGCTTTGCTTGGCCTAAGTCTTGTAGTGTTACTTTTTCTAGCGTCAAACCAACTTCTTCAGCAATCACTTGACCACCAGTCAAAATGGCGATGTCCTCAAGCATGGCTTTACGACGGTCGCCAAAACCAGGTGCTTTAACTGCACAAGTCTTCAAGATGCCGCGAATATTGTTAACCACCAAAGTTGCCAAGGCTTCGCCTTCGATATCTTCAGCAATGATCAATAGTGGACGACCGGCTTTAGCTACTTGCTCTAATACTGGTAACAAATCACGAATGTTGCTGATTTTCTTATCAAACAACAAAACGAATGGGTTCTCAAGAATAGCCACTTGCTTTTCCGGGTTGCTGATGAAATATGGTGAAAGGTATCCACGATCAAACTGCATACCTTCTACAACGTCTAATTCATCTTCTAATGACTTACCATCTTCAACCGTGATAACACCCTCTTTACCCACTTTTTCCATTGCTTCTGCAATGCGCTCACCAATGCTGTAATCGCTGTTTGCTGAGATAGAGCCAACCTGTGCGATTTCTTTTGTGGTTGTGCATGGCTTACTCATTTTTGTGATTTCAGTGATAGCTGCTGTCACTGCTTTATCAATGCCGCGCTTTAAATCCATAGGATTGTGACCGGCTACCACATACTTCATGCCTTCACGAACGATTGACTGCGCTAAAACTGTTGCAGTTGTTGTTCCATCACCAGCGTTATCAGCTGTTTTAGATGCAACTTCTTTAACCATCTGCGCGCCCATGTTTTGAAGCTTATCTTTTAGCTCAATCTCTTTAGCAACTGACACGCCGTCCTTAGTTACCATTGGACCGCCAAATGAACGCTCTAAAACCACGTTACGGCCTTTAGGTCCTAGAGTTACTTTAACTGCGTTAGCCAAAATGTTAACGCCCTCGACCATGCGCGTACGCGCGCTGTCACCTAAAAATACATCTTTTGCTGCCATTTGAATTCCTTTCGATGTCTCTTGTTTAATTACTTCTGAACAACTGCCATGATGTCTTCTTCGCGCATTACGAGAAGCTCATCGCCATCAACTTTCACTGTCTGACCTGCATACTTGCCAAACAAAACACGGTCGCCCACTTTTACATCTAGCGGAATAACTTTGCCTGACTCATCTTTTTTGCCTGTGCCAACTGCAAGGATCTCACCTTGATCTGGCTTTTCAGCTGCAGTCTCAGGGATCACCAAACCTGAAGCTGTTTTTGTTTCATTATCCAAACGCTTGATGATCACTCGATCATGTAAAGGGCGTAGTTTCATATTGACTCCTTTAAAAAAGTTAGTAAGTATTTACTTAACAGTTAGTAAAATTAATTAATTATAATTTCCAGAAGAAGTGTTAACGATCTGAAACATTGTTAGCACTCTAACTGGTTGAGTGCTAATTATAGGGATGGATGCTCAGCATTTCAAGAGTCATGACCAGGCTTTCCGTTCAAAGAATGGATTTTCTAAGCACTCACATACAAGCTTTTCTCAAGAGCAATGTAAATATTGGTGATCAAAAATCACTAAATAATTGATTTTATTGGATTTAATTATGAAACCTAAATCTCGGCTCTATTCGCTTGTTAAAAATTGGACAAAAAAACCAGGATTGGTTGTTAAAGAGCTCCATCAGGAAAAATTGCATGAAGTGATGATGCAACCTGAAGGTAGGCAGCTTGAAGTATGGGCCAATTCTCAAAACTTATCGTTTGAACTGGCATTGAGCTCCAAAGACCTTGTCACAGAATTTGTCACCCTCACGCCCTTAGAGCAAGCCTCAAAGGAAGCAGTGATTGATTTGATCAAGGAAGGTATTCGTGCGGCCAATTATTGGCATAGCTTTCTAAAACCATACCCCATCATGCTTGCCATGAAAGCTGAATGGTTGATTGACCCAGATTTGATGAATGGCTTTCAAGAGGCGTTGCTGAAGTGTCATTTACCCGTTGGCCTCATTTATGTCGGCATCAACGCTTCAGCAGAATTAAAACAAGCTTCCCAACTACAAGAAGCTTTGGTGCAATTACAACGTCTAGGTATTTTGTTTCATCTGCTTAACTTCACAGGACGGGACGAAGAATGCGATCTGATGCTCAACCATCGATTCACCCACATCCATCTAGCGGGTGATCTCATCAGGCAAGCAATACCAGGAAGTCAGTGTGAAAAGAAGCTGATTGCGCTTAAAGCGCTCATTCATGCCAACGACGCACGATCAGTTGCAGGGCCGATCAAACTCATGCACGAAAAAACCGTGGCTGAAAAACATGTCATTGATTGTTGCTACGGTAAGCACATCATGCCTCAAATGACACTCCACCAAGTGCTCAAAATGGGAAAAACAGCCAAACAACAATTAGCCATGAGACAACTGATAAAGAAACAGTCACAAAAGGAGTGAGTTAGATGAGGAAAAAAGTCCTGTTGGTTGACGACCATCCAGCCATGCTTTGGGCGCTAAAAAACATGCTTGCACAACAAGTTCACTTTGAAATCATCGGGGAGGCAGTCGATGGCGATGGCTGCCTCGAGTTTGTCAGAGAAAATAATACGGATCTGATCATTTTAGATATTGATATGCCAAAAATAGATGGGTTTG
>CAMBJN010000064.1 GCA_945867755.1 Polynucleobacter meluiroseus | reverse complement strand
AGTCAAATCAATCACCTTCACCACCTCAACAAGGCGATTCAGATGCTTGGTAATTTGCTCAATGACGTCTTCAGAGCCCACCGTCACAATGGTCATACGTGACAAAGATGGGTCTTCTGTAGGAGCCACTGTTAATGTTTCAATGTTGTATCCGCGAGCAGAAAACAAACCAACCACGCGTGATAGCGCACCTGGCTCGTTCTCTAAGAGGATAGAAATAATGTGACGCATCAGAGTTCCTCGCTTCCTAAAAGCATTTCAGTAATGCCCTTACCAGCTTGAACCATTGGCCAAACGTTTTCTGTTGGGTCTGTTTGGAAATCCATGAACACAGTTCGGTCTTTCATTTTGAATGCTTCGCGAAGTGCTGGTTCAACATCAGACTTTTTCTCAATGAGCATACCCACGTGCCCATAAGACTCAGCCAACTTAACAAAGTCAGGCAATGAATCCATGTACGAGCTTGAGTAACGCTTGTTATAGGTTAACTCTTGCCATTGACGAACCATGCCCAAATAACGATTGTTCAAAGAAACAATCTTGATCGGTGTGTCGTATTGCTTGCAAGTTGATAACTCTTGAATACACATCTGAATAGAGCCTTCACCAGTGATGGTGACTACTTCATTGTCAGGGAAGGCTTTTTTGATACCCATGGCGTATGGCAAGCCAACACCCATGGTGCCAAGACCACCGGAGTTGATCCAACGACGTGGCTTATCAAATTTATAGAATTGCGCAGCCCACATTTGATGTTGACCAACGTCTGAGCAAACAAATGCATCGCCCTTGGTGAGTTCCCAAATTTTTTCAACCACATACTGTGGTTTCACAATTTCAGAATCACGGTCAAAGCTCAAGCAATTTTTTTTGCGCCACTCATTGATTTGTGACCACCAAGCATCTAACTTAGATTTGTTCTTGAGTGGACCGGCGGCCTTGATCATGGCAGACATCTCAACCAATACCTCTTTGAGATCACCAACAATAGGCACATCCACTTTAACGCGCTTTGAAATCACGGAAGGATCAATATCGATGTGAATGATCTTTCTAGGTACGCTGCAAAAGTGCGCAGGATTACCAATCACGCGGTCATCAAAACGAGCGCCGATCGCGATCAACACATCGCAATGCTGCATCGTCATGTTGGCTTCATATGTTCCATGCATGCCCAACATACCCAAGAAACGTGGGTCTGTGCCAGGGAATCCACCCAAGCCCATCAAGGTATTGGTCACCGGATAATTCAGCAAGTCAGCAAATTGCTTTAGTTCAGGTGCTGCATCCGAAAGAATCACGCCACCACCTGTGTAGATGTATGGGCGCTCAGCTTCAAGTAACAAACTAATGGCTTTGCGAATCTGACCACTGTGACCCTTGTTCATAGGGTTGTATGAACGCATGATCAATTCATCTGGATAGTTAAAGCGTGCTTTTTGGAAAGACACGTCTTTAGGAATATCCACCACCACCGGACCTGGTCGACCAGTTCTGGCAATGTGAAAAGCTTTTTTCAAGGTCAAGGCAAGATCCGCAGGATCTTTGACCAAGAAATTATGTTTAACGATCGGACGAGTGATACCAACGGTGTCGCATTCTTGGAACGCATCTTCACCGATTGCATTGGTTGGAACGTTACCGGTGATGATCACCATTGGGATTGAATCCATGTAGGCAGTTGCAATGCCTGTAACAGCATTGGTCACACCAGGACCGGAGGTCACCAATGCAACGCCGACATTACCTGTGGCGCGCGCATAGCCATCAGCAGCATGAACTGCTGCTTGCTCATGACGCACCAAGATATGCTCAAACTTATCTTGTTTGAAAATCTCGTCGTAAATAAATAAAACTGAACCGCCTGGGTAACCCCAGACATATTCAACGCCCTCAGCATGTAGGGCCTTGACCAAAATTTCAGCGCCAATCATTTCTGGGCCGTCTTGGTTTTGTTTGTTGCTAGCAGGGTTCAAAAGTTCCGCGCTGTTGTTATTTGCATTCATTTTCTATAGTCCTTTGCAATTTTCGGCAAAAAATTGTTTGGGCTACTCTGGCTCCGTGCTTTTGGCTCGGGTTTGAGTGGCGGTCGCTTAAATCCGGAAAAAACCATCTTATGAAAGGTCCGGCAAGTCGAACCTAGGATTTTAGCCTATAACTCCTTATTAGGGGTGGCTTTGTGAAGCGTTGTTTAATAGAGGGTATGGCTTCTGCAAAAGAACTGTCTGACTTCCTCAAGGGGGTCGAGACAAAATCCTTCAAACGTACCGTATTTTCTACGCGGGATGAGGATGCAGCCTTAGATATCGTACAAGACAGCATGATGAAGCTGGCCGAGAAGTATGGCGACCGTGACGCTGCTGAACTGCCCTTGATTTATACCCGAATTCTTCAAAATACGACCTTGGACTGGTTCCGACGTCAAAAAACACAAAATACCTGGGTCAGCCTCTTTTCATCCCTGAGGGGTGGTACCAAAGATAATTTAGATGACTATGATTACTCAGATCCCCTGGAGTTCCTTGATTCTTCAGAAGAAAATCTTGGTTTTGAGGATGGTGCGACGATTTTAGAGCGCCAACAAGTGATTAAAATCATCGAAAATGAGATTTCTAAACTACCATCACGTCAACGGGAAGCCTTCCTCATGCGTTATTGGGATGATCTGGGCGTTTCTGAAACAGCCAAATTAATGGCTTGCTCAGAGGGTAGCGTGAAGACACACTGCTCTCGAGCATGCTCTTTTTTGGCGAAAGCCCTTAAAAAACAAGGATTTAAATTGTGAGTAAGCACTATCAAACCCCTGAAATCGATAGCAAGCAAGAGCTGCAAGTGGCTTTGCTCACCCGCGATTTGCTCAATGAAGGTGCTGCAGACCTACCAGCCCACATCGCAAATCGTCTTGAAAATGCCAGAAAACTTGCTTTGGCAGCCAAATTAGAAGAGCGCAAACCATTCTGGTCACATAACTGGGTCAGAGAAGGCTTCAAAAACTCAGGCTCAACAGGTTCAGATTGGCGTAATCGGGCATGGGGTGCATTTGGGGCTGCTCCGATTTTTGCCTTGGCCTTTGGCATTGTGTTGATTTCGAATTGGCAGGAAGATGAACGCATCCTGGATATTGCAAAAGTTGATAGCGCTATTTTGGTTGATGCGGTGCCGCCTAACGCTTATAAAGATGATGGTTTTGTCCGATACCTGATCACCAACGGTAAAGACTTGCTTATTGAAAAAGACAGACAAGACAAGCAAGAGGCAGAAGAAAAGATCTGATCATGTCTTTTTCATCATTCTTTCAATCCTTCACAAACATGAAATGCCAAAATCGGTATATCTGTTTAAGTCGCTGCTTGATTTCTCACGTCACTGTTTTTCTTTTGATTCTTTTTGCCTACCCCGTGGTGGCGAATGCACAAAGTTGGTCGGCACTCAATGAAGATCAGCGTTTGGTTTTGGCTCCACTTGAAGAAGATTGGTCGAGCCTAACAACTGCACGTCAAAAAAAATGGGTGGATGTTGCAAATCGCTATCCCTCAATGTCTGATACCGAAAAAAGCACCCTGCAGTCTCGGATGTCAGAGTGGGCAAACTTGTCGACCAATGAGCGTCAGCGTGCCAGAGACAATTACCTTCGTATTCTGAATATCTCTCCAGAGAAAAAAGCAGCTGCTTGGGAGAGCTACCAACAACTATCCGATGAAGATAAAAAGTTATTGGCGCAAAAAAGAGCTCAAACCAGCAAACCAAGCGCAGTCACTTCACCAACGCTAAAATAGCGTTTGTGAAAGAATCCAATCAGTTCGCCCCCCTTCCAGCAAGTTTCTTAAAGTCGCTACCAGCGCCGACGATCAAGCGCCGCATCGCTTTGAATCTCTATGAGATGTTGGTTTTGTTTGGTGTATTGGCTTTTGCATTTTTGGTGCCACACTTAACCATCGGGGTTTTGTTTGAGGTCACAGCACCCTCTACCATTTTGATGTCTCACCTTTACTTGGTATTAGCTTTTTACTTCATGTGGTATTGGACTAAAACAGGACAAACGCTCGCCATGCAAACTTGGCGCATTCAGTTAGTCAGTGAAGATGGTTCTATCATGAAGCGCTCGCAAGCATTGATGCGCTTTGCGATAGGCTCACTGTGGTTGATACCAGCGGCTGTATTGCTCTTCATCACTATCAAAATGAATCCATCCGCCAGTATGGGTGGATCAGTTTCAATTATTTTCTTTTCAATTACTTTATTTTTGTGGCCGTTATCAGCTGTCTTAGATAGAAAAAATCGCCAATCGATTCCTGACCGATGGTGTCGTACTCGTCTGGTTCAATTACCCAACACGATTCCTCATCCAGTCAGCAGTAGTGAAGAATGATTGCATCAGGCGTTCGAACAAAATGCCATTAATACCAACATCTTTCATGGCTTGGCGCATGCACTGCAACCACTGATCTCTCTCAGAAATACCTATTGAGAATGGTAAATGTCTGGCCTTGAGTCTGGGGTGTCCATATTGCTCAACAAATAAATCTGGGCCGCCCATCCAACCACTCAAGAACATGAATAACTTCTCTCTCGATGAAGTTGAATCAGCAGGATGCATGAGTCGTATCCCCTGATAATTTTCCTCTAAATCCATCAGGTCATAAAAACGATCGACCAACTCTTTCAGCTTCTCAGCTCCGCCAATCAATTCATAAGTGGTTTTTTCTTGTGACATATTTCTTTATTTTATTCTTGATTAAACAGTTCTGAGAACTTCCGAGGCCGATGTATGAGAAATCTTTCTTTGTAGCCACAGACCGCCCAAGACGCACGCAGAAACACCAAAAACAACTCCATAGATAATCACAATCCACGGGATTGGTAAATTGAATTCAAAGACATGGGTGGCCAAAGCCCACCCTACCCCAATCGCACCCAAAGAAGCCATGAGACCAGAGATAAAACCAATCACAGTTAATTCTGTATAAAAAGCGCGCCTGATTTGAGCCTGACTAGCGCCCAAGGTTTTAAGTAACCCTGCATCTTTGAGTCGCTCATCTTGAGTCGATGCCAAAGCGGCAGCCAAGACTAAGATTCCTGCAATCACCGTGAACCCAAAAAGTAATTCCACAGCCGCTGATAATTTATTCAAAACATCTTGCACTTGATTTAAAGCAGATTCCACATCAACGACCGTCACGTTAGGAAATTGCGCCACCACAGAAATATCCAAAGGCAATACTTGTGGCACCAACGGTCCTTGCTTGTATGCAGTGATCCAAGTTTGTGGCATTTCACCGAGGAGGTGAGGTGGCAGAATCGCAAAAAAGTTCACACGCATACTGCCCCAATCAAGTTCTCTGATGGATGTGACATTTGCTTTAACAGGAATACCTGCAATATCAAAGACCAAACTATCGCCTAATTTTAAAGACAGTGTTTTGGCCAAGCCTTTTTCAATCGACACCTCAGGCAGGCGCGTATTTGCATGCCAGGTTCCTGCGGTCACTTTATTTTTATCAGGCAGGTCTGCCGCGTACGAGAGATTAAATTCCCTATCAACCAATCGCTGCGCACGAGAATCCTCAAAATCTTGCGGCAATACCACTTGATCATTGATATGCGTTAAACGACCTCGCACCATTGGGTACAAAGTAATTTTTTTAACACCGGCGCTTAATAACTTTTGCTCTACCGCAGATTTTTGTTCTGGCTGAATATTGATCAAAAATCTATTGGGGGCATCAGGTGGAGAGCTGCCTTTCCAGGCGCTCATCAAATCATGCCTGACAACTGCCAAGAGCAACAAGGCCATGATGGCAATGGCCAATGAAGCTATTTGTAAACCAGTGAACAAAGAACGTCTTGATAATGATTGCCAAACAAAGCGTTGCACCACATGTTGACCCAACCATGAATGCTCTGCCATCTTGGCGGTCAATTTGATCAGCACCCAAGACACTAAAATAAAGATGCCGGCCGCCAATGTAAAACCACCCAAAGTTAAAACGGCTAATTTGACATCTTTAGCAACACTTAAGAGCAAAACAAAGAAGCTGATCAGTCCAAAAAACATCAATAACCATGATGCCGGATGTCTCACTGAAATATCTCGACGAATCACTTTCAGAGGAGAGATATCACTCAAATAAAGCAATGGTGGCCAGACAAATCCAATCAACAAAACGATTGCGACTAATAAAGACCAGATCAATGGCCATACCGATGCTGATGGCAAATCAGCTACCAATAAGTCGCCCAAAAAGAAAAGTAAACCTTGATGCCCAATCCATCCCAAGAAAGCGCCCATGACTCCACCCAAGAGCGCAATCACCATGCTGGCTTTGAAGTGCTCAAGCAATACTTGGCGCTTATTAGCGCCCAAGCATTTCCAGATTGCTGTTGGGTTGGCTTGTTTGCTGGTGTAGCGCTTAGCCGCTAATGCCATCGCCACGGCAGCGACCATGGCTGTCAAGATTGCTACCAGTGATAAAAACTTTTCAGCTCGATCGAGTGTTGCTCTCATCAAGGGCTGAATGTTATCAACCCCTTCAATTTTGATGCCCCTTAATTGCTTGCTATCAATTTCTTTTTGGGACCAAAGTAAAAATGAATTGACGGTTGATTCTTGGCCTGCAATTAAAAATCGATAGGTCACTCGACTGCCAAAGCCAATCAACTGGGTTTTACTTAACTCATCATCACGCATCATGACCCGTGGTGCAAAGTTTAAGAAGCCAGCACCCTTATCAAGCTCTTGAGTTAATAAAGCTTCAATCACAAAATTGTTCGAACCCAAGGTGATGCGATCGCCTAACTTTGCAGAAAGACTCGCCAAAAGAGCAGGCTCCACCCACACTGAACCTTTTGATGGTGTTGCTCGTGTGCTTGCACCTTTGATGTCCAGACCATCTTTAGAGATCTTAAGACTGCCCCTCAATGGGTATGACTCTGTGACGGCTTTTAAAGCCACCAAGCGGGCATTCGATCCAACCGATGACATGGTGGGGAACACCGTGGTCTTAGCTACCAGCAATCCTTGCTTAGCAGCTTCTTGTTCAAAAAGAATCGATAAGGGTTGATCGCTCTGAATCAAAGCATCCGAAGCAATCAACTGCTTGGCATCTCTCTCGAACGCTCTTTGCATACGATCTGCCAAGTAAGTCACACTGCTTAAAGACGCCACGGAAATAACCAAGGCGGCTAAAAGCCAAGCAAACTCTATAGATCTAAAGGAACGAGGAAGATTCATTGCCACTCAATATCAGTCAATTAGTGATTCAGTCACTAGGATAGTGGTAGTTCACAAAAAGTGTTTAAGCGTGTAAGTGTACGGTCTTGCAATATTTCCAGAATGAAGTAGCTTGAATGAAAAAGGGCCTAGCTTTACACTAGGCCCTTCTGTTTTGGTGCGGCTGGCAGGAATTGAACCCACGACCCCTTGGTTCGTAGCCAAGTACTCTATCCAACTGAGCTACAGCCGCATTAAGACCGACATTATGCCATGGAAATTAAAAACTACATAACCCCTGCTGGCCATCAGCGCATGAAAGATGAACTTTTACATCTTCTGGATGAAGAGCGTCCAGAAATCGTCAAAATTGTTTCGTGGGCCGCATCAAATGGTGATCGCTCTGAGAATGGTGATTATCAATACGGTAAAAAGCGTTTACGTGAAATCGATC
>CAMBJN010000063.1 GCA_945867755.1 Polynucleobacter meluiroseus | reverse complement strand
CGGACGATCTGCCCATGGACCACTTTGACCAAAACCAGAGATGCTGGCATAAACCAAGCGAGGATTAATTTTGCTTAACACTTCGTAAGAAACACCTAATTTTTTCATGACTCCTGGTCGATAGTTTTCCACCAAGATATCGGCATCTTTGACTAATTCAAAAAGAATCTTTTTGCCCGCATCAGACTTTAAATTGATTGTGATGCTACGTTTGTTGCGGTTCATATTTAAAAAGCCCATGCTGTCCGGGCCTTTCATTTTGAATCCCATCGCACCCCGTGTTTGATCCCCAGAACCTGGAGGTTCTATTTTGATCACATCGGCTCCCATGTCTGCCAATAGCATGCAGGTATAGGGTCCAGCCATTACTTGGCTGATGTCTAGAACCTTCACGCCCACCAGGGGCAGTGGGCGTGAAGATACTCCAGTTTGGGGTGACGTCATTACTCAGCCTTTACGTTGAGTTCTTTAACAAGTTTTGAATACTTGCTAAGCTCGGCTTTCAAGAACACTGAGAACTCATCAGGAGTTGCAGGACCTGCTGTTTGTAAGCCTTGCGCATCCAAAGTTGTTTTGTTCTTTGGATCATTCATCGCAGCACGAACCGCAGCATCAATTTTTGCAACCATGTCCTTAGGCATGTTTTTTGGACCCATCACTGAGTACCAGTTAGTCACTTCAAAACCTTTGATACCTACTTCATCAAATGTTGGAACATCTGGAAGAATGGACAAACGTTTAGGTGTTGAAATAGCCAAAGGCTTTAACTTGCCAGCACGAACGTGTGGCAATACTGGTGGCAAAGTGTCAAAGTTCATATTGATTTGACCGGCCAATAAGTCAATGATTGCCTGACCACTGCCTTTGTATGGCACGTGATTCATTTGAACTTTGGAAATCTTTGAGAACAGGGCGCCAGCCAAGTGCTGCGTGCTGCCAATACCAGACGAACCATAAGTCATTTGACCTGGATTGTTCTTAGCCAAGCTGATCAATTCAGGAATTGATTTTGCTGGGATTGAAGGATGTAATACCAAGATGTTTGGCACGTAACCAACATAAGTGATTGGCGTGAAATCTGTTCCTGCATTGAATGGTATTTTTGGCAAAACAAATGGAGCAATCGCATTTGAATTCGAATGACCCATCAGTAATGTGTAACCATCGGCTGGGGACTTAGCAACAACATCCGCACCGATTGTGCCAGCAGCACCAGCTCTGTTTTCGATGATGATGCTTTGACCCAAGATCTCACTCATTTTTGGAGCCAAGGCGCGCGCCACAATGTCTGTGCCGCCGCCTGGTGCAAAACCGACCACCAAACGAATTGGTTTATTCGGCCAAGCTGCTTGAGCTAAAACTGGCGATGCCAGTACTGAAGTTGTTAATGCTGCCACAGCGGTGGCAATAATTTTACGTCTTGTGTTCATGATTTCTCCTCGTTGAACAATGATGACTACAGTTCTAAAAACCTACCCACACTTCGAGTTACAACAAATTACAGAAATAAAAATAAAAACAAAAAACAAAAAACAAAAAACAAACAAACAAATTAAACAAACAAACAAATCAAACAAACTAAAACTTATTCCAAGTGCATCTCTAAAATACGTGCCACGTGCAAAGCTTCTCTGTTGGCGCCATCTTTGATTTGATGTCGGCAGCTGGAGCCATCAGCCAATACGATGGCGTTAGGGGCTTGGCGAATCGCAGGGAGTAATTGCAGCTCTGCCATTTGTAATGACACTTGATGGTGTTCGCTCTCATAGCCAAAGCTACCCGCCATACCGCAGCAGGAAGACTCAATCAGTTGTGGTTGAGCCTGTGGGATCATTTTGAGTAAAGCAATGATTGGTTTGACCGCATCAAATGATTTTTGATGGCAATGGCCATGCAATAAAATTTGTTGATCACAGGCTTTTAATTTCGGAGCAAACCGACCGGCTGTTGCCTCTGCCACTAAGAACTCTTCAAAGGTCTGACTGCCTTTGGCCAAAGTCTTTGCTGAGTCACCCAAGCCCATCACTAAAAATTCATCGCGCAAGGTCAAAATACATGAAGGCTCTAAACCAATGATCGGAATATTTTTCTCTGTGTAGCGCGTAAAGGCATCTAATAATTCTTGTGCGCTGGCACGAGCCTCATTCACCATGCCGCTGGCCAAATAAGTTCTACCACAGCAATAGTGACCTTGTTTTTTCTGAGGAATGTGGACGGTGTACCCACTGGCCTCAAGCACATTGACTGCAGCTTTGATATTTTCTGTCTCAAAACAACCATTGAAAGTATCTGCCCACAAAACCACTGGTTTAGCGCTGGTGAATAAAGCCTCTTCAGTGCTGCCAATCATTGAACGCCACGCTGTATCGCGACGCCAAGTGGGCAGGCTGCGTTTGGCAGATATTTGCGTGATCTTTTCACCCAAAAGAGCCAGACCAGGAATCTTATTTCTTAAGTTCAACAAAAATACCAAGCCAGGGATGGCTGCAATGTGATGAGAGTAACGTGGTAAGTGAGCGATCAAACGATCTCTGAGAGTCCAACCATGAGATTGTTTGTAATGACTCAAATACTCAATCTTCATTTTTGCCATATCAACGCCCGTAGGGCACTCACGTTTACATCCTTTACAGCTGACACATAAATCAAAAGCTTCTTTGACTTCTTCGGACAAGAATGCATCCTTGCCCAATTGATTGGATAGGGCCAAACGCAATGTATTGGCGCGACCCCTGGTCAGATGCTTCTCATCACGAGTCACTCGATAACTAGGGCACATGGTGCCCGCATCAAACTTCCGACAATGACCATTGTTGTTACACATCTCTACAGCTTTTGCAAAACCACCGCTCGGGTCATCACCTGTTCCGGGCGCTGTGGTTTCTTCAGTCACCGGATCATTTTGTACATCCCAGCTTGACCAGTCCAAAGAGGTCTTCAGTGGAATCACGCGGTAGGTTTGAGGGAATCTGAACAAGGATTCATCATCCATCTTGGGGGGATTGATGATCTTACCTGGATTGAATAAATTATTTGGGTCAAAAGCATGTTTGATTTCACCCAAAGCTTCAGTGAGCTTTGGTCCAAATTGCCACTGGATCCATTCGCCACGACAGATGCCATCGCCGTGCTCGCCGCTGAAAGCACCCTTGTAGCGCTTGACCAATGCTGCAGCCTCTTCAGCAATTGCACGCATCTTCTTTGCGCCACCGCGACGCATATCTAAAATTGGACGAACGTGCAGGGTGCCCACTGATGCATGGGCATACCATGTGCCGCGTGAACCATACTTTGCAAAAACTTCCGTGAGATCTTGGGTGTATTCAGCCAGACTCTCCAATGGAACAGCGCAGTCTTCAATGAAGCTCACTGGCTTGCCATCACCTTTTAAGCTCATCATGATGTTCAAGCCTGCTTTACGAACTTCCCATAAATTCTTTTGAGACTCTGCGTGGATCATCTCCACCACGCAGCCTGGGTGGCCCAAGTCAGCCATCAAGCTGACCAAGTCTTTTACTTTTTTCTCAAGAGGGGCCAACTCTTCACCAGAGAACTCCACCAATAAAATAGCTTCTGGTGTTTTGCCTGCCACATCAATCAAAGCCGTTTCAATCACTGATTTAAAAGCAGGGTTGCTGCGTGATAAATCAATCATGGTCCGATCGACCAATTCAACGGCAGATGGCTTTAATTTAACGATGTGCTGCGCGCTGTCCATGGCTTTATAGAAGCTGGTGAAGTTAACCACCCCCAAAGTCTTGTGCTTTGGTAATGGAGAGAGTGCCAGGCGCAACTGTTTGTAATAGGCCAAGCTGCCTTCGCTGCCCACCAACAGATGTGCCAAGTTCACTTGACCATCTTGCGTGTACGGGCGCTCACTTTGATTATTGAATATGTCTAAGTTGTAACCCGCAACCCTGCGCATCACCTTGGGCCACTTTGCTTCAATTTCTGCTTGATGCTGATGAGCCAGTGATTGCACAAATTGACCAAGCTCCAAAGCTTTACCCGTGGCATTTTTCATCAAGCCAAATGAAGCCTCTTGACCATTCGCCAACCAAGCATCAACGCCCAAGACGTTGTGAACCATGTTGCCATACGCAATCGATCGACTGCCGCAGGAGTTATTACCTGCCATGCCGCCAATGGTTGCTTGTGCTCCGGTCGATACATCGACCGGATACCAAAGCTGGTGTTTTTTTAGGGTAGCGTTCAAGTGGTCAAGCACAATGCCTGGCTGAACATCCACATAACCTTGCTCAAGATTGATATCTAAAATATTTCTGAAATATTTGCTGTTATCAATCACCAATGCAGGGCCTGTGGTTTGACCACATTGACTTGTGCCACCGCCGCGAGGCAATACTGGCACACCAAGATCAGCGGCTATTTGAATGGCAGAAATAATGTCTTGTGCAGTTTTTGGCACAAAGACTGCAACCGGCATGGTTTGGTAAATCGATGCATCAGTGGCATAGCGCCCACGGCTAACCATGTCTGTCATCACTTCACCGGAGGTTTCAGTTTCTAACCGTTTGGCTAAAAACTGGGTGTCGATCATGACTTCTTGGTAGGCGAGTGGCTTGTTCATGCTTTGACTGACTGAGATAAGCTTTCTGAATCCATCAACTGAATCACCACATCACGTTTATTCATCACGTGATTCATCATGACTTGTCTCATGCGCACACTGTCTCGCGCTTTGAGTGCATCAATCATCTCTTGGTGCTCGCCCACAGCTTTTCCCCATTTCACTTCGTCTTGGTTCGAGCGGAAGCGCAAAGCCTCAATACGGGCATTGACTTGCATGAACAGCTGACTCAAAACAGGATTGGCCGCCGCTTGATTGATGGCATTGTGTATTTTTAAATTCAGTCTGTAATAGCTCGATAAGTCACGGCGTGCATAAGAAGCCATCATTTCATAATGCATGGCCTCTAATTCGGAGAGGGCAGCATCTGTGATGTTTTGAGCGGCCAACTCCCCAGAGTAACCCTCAAGATTGGCAATAACATCAAATGTGTTGATCACATCCTCTTTGTTTAGCTGAACCGCAATCGCGCCTCGATTGGCGATCAATTCAACCAAACCATCAGCCGCTAAACGTCTGATGGCTTCACGAATAGGGGTGCGGGACACATTCAGCTGCTCGGCCAGTTCGCGCTCGTTCAATTTGCTGCCAGGAGCAATCGCACCCTCAACCAATAAGCCGCGTAGCTTCTGGAAAGTGATTTCGTGCAAATTTTGCGAATTTAACTGAATAATGGATGCCATCAAGAAAACCTATTTTTGTATACACATTTAATATAACCGATAGAGATTTTAAAAAGAAGTGCAAAAAACCTATTATTTGCCTAGTATTTACCACTATAGGGAAAGTCATAGCCTATATTTTTTGCATACAAAAATGCAAATTATCGAAAAATGACTTACACTTTCGTAACGACTAACAATAAAACCGAGTGAGACCAACCATGTTAAAACTTGATAATCATTCATCTGGACGCCACTTTTTGCACATTCCAGGCCCAAGCCCTGCGCCAGCACGTGTATTAAGAGCGATCAGCTTCCAAACCATCGACCATCGCGGTCCTGAGTTTGGTCAGTTAGGCCTGAAGTTATTGGCTGACATGCAAAAGATTTTCAAGACCAAGCATCCTGTGATCATCTATCCATCATCAGGAACTGGTGCTTGGGAAGCCGCTTTGGTCAATACTTTGTCCGCTGGCGATCTCGTGTTGATGTATGAAACTGGTCAGTTCGCGACATTATGGCAAAAACTGGCTGATCGATTGGGCATCAAAACAGAATTCTTAGGTAAGCCAGGTACAGAAGGTTGGCGCTATGGTGTGGATGCAGCCATGATCGAAGAGCGTTTAAAAGCTGACACATCACACCAAATCAAAGCCGTGTGTGTGGTTCACAACGAAACATCCACAGGCGTTACTTCTAATATTGTGGCCGTCAGAAAAGCCATGGATGCAGCCAAGCATCCTGCTTTGTTGATGGTGGATACGATTTCAGGTTTGGGATCTGCTGATTACCGTCATGATGAGTGGGGCGTTGATGTGACAGTGAGTGGCTCACAAAAAGGTTTGATGTTGCCACCAGGTTTGGGTTTCAATGCCTTATCTCCTAAAGCCTTGGAAGCTAATAAAACAGCTAAATTACCAAAAGCATTTTGGGCGTGGGACGAAATCATAGAATCCAATAAAACTGGCTACTGGCCAACCACGCCATCCACCAACTTGTTGTACGGTTTGCATGAAGCCTTGGACATGATTTTGACTGAAGGTCTAGACAATGTCTTTGCACGCCATCAGCGTTTGGCCAAAGCATGTCGTGCCGCAGTGGAAGGGTGGGGATTGGAAGTTCAATGTAAAGACCCAGCTGTTTATTCACCGGTATTGACGGGTGTTGTAACGCCAGAAGGCGTGGATGCTGACAAACTAAGAAAATTAATTCACGAAAGATACAACCTTTCCTTGGGTACAGGTCTTGGCAAAGTCAAAGGCAAGATGTTCCGTGTTGGTCACTTGGGTGACTGTAACGAGTTGGCCTTGCTAGGAGCCTTGAGCGGTTGTGAGATGGGCATGAAAGCATTTGGTATTAAGTTAAAAGGTAGTGGAGTTGTGGCAGCACAAGACTTATTGCTTTAAAAGATTGGGGATGGAGGAGACATGAAACAAAAACCATACCTCACCAAAGCAGACGTTGATGTGTTGTTGTGAGCAACCATACCTTTTAGTCAATCTGAACCTCTCATCAGATAAGAAACGATGAAGGAGCGCTGAAGCGTTTAAAATGCTAGGTTACAAGAAACCGAAGAAACCTAGAGCAGAAAAACAGCAAAAACCATGGCCAGTTACAACACCGAAACAGTTCTGAGCGTGAAGCATTGGAACGACACCTTATTCAGTTTCACAACCACTCGAAACAAAAGCCTGCGCTTTCGCAATGGCCATTTCTTGATGATTGGTTTGGAAGTTGAGGGTAAGCCATTGGTGCGAGCCTACAGTGTGGCCAGTGCAAATTACGAAGAGTACCTTGAGTTCTTAAGCATCAAAGTTGAACACGGCCCGTTGACCTCACGCCTACAAAACATCAAAGTCGGTGATCCTATTTTGGTCAGCGAAAAGTCTGTGGGCACTTTGGTGATTGATGACTTAAATCCTGGTAAGAACCTTTACTTGTTCAGCACAGGCACAGGTCTAGCACCATTCATGAGCATCATCCGTGATCCAGACACTTATGAACGTTTTGAAAAAGTTGTGTTGATTCATGGTGTGCGCTTGGTCAGCGAATTGGCTTATGAAGATTACATCAAAAATGAATTGCCCAATGATGAATTCTTGGGTGAGATGGTTCGTGAAAAATTGATCTACTACCCAACAGTGACAAGAGAAGCATTCAAGCACACAGGGCGCCTGACCACTGCGATTGAAAATGGTCAGCTGTTCAAGGACATTGGTTTGCCACCCCTAGATCCAGCGAATGATCGCGGCATGATTTGCGGCAGCCCAGCCATGCTCAAAGAAATCTCAGAAATGCTTGATGCCAAAGGGTTCAATGTATCGCCAAGCTCAGGAAGATTGGGTGACTACGTCTACGAAAGAGCGTTTGTAGACAAGTAAAAATAATCATTTCCAGAAAAGATAAAAGAAAAAGCCCTCGATCAAATTGAAGTCGAGGGCTTTTTTACATCTGGCGAAGAAGGCGGACGCTATCGCCCCAAGAGAAAAAAACCACCCGAAGGTGGTTATGAAATTTCAGTGGCTTAAGGGGAGTAAAGCCACCTACTTAAAAAAAGATAATTGCAAATTAGGGTTTAATGTAAGCGTAACCTTCACGTGT
>CAMBJN010000062.1 GCA_945867755.1 Polynucleobacter meluiroseus | reverse complement strand
AGTGCCACTCAAACCCTGATCAGTCAACTGCGCCGTGAAGCAAAAAATCAAAAAGCTGAATCTGCTGATGATCTAAAGATGATTCTAGCCACATTGGTAGAAAATCTCTTAAGCAAACTCGAAAGACCCCAAAATCCGCTGGATTTTTTACCCGATACATCAGGCCAACCAACCGTGTGGCTGATCGTGGGGGTCAATGGGGCTGGCAAAACAACCAGCATTGGAAAAATTTGTCATTACTTTCAACAAACTGGACGTAAAGTTTTATTGGGGGCTGGAGATACTTTCCGAGCAGCTGCCAGAGAGCAGCTGATCGCTTGGGGGGAACGCAACCAAGTAGCCGTGATAGCCCAAGAAAGTGGTGATGCTGCAGCAGTGGCCCATGATGCTGTTAAAGCTGGTCAATCCCGTCACCAAGACCTTGTCATCATCGATACTGCTGGCAGACTATCGACTCAAGCTCACCTCATGGATGAGCTAAAGAAAGTTAAACGAGTCATCGGCAAGGCACAAGAATCGGCTCCTCACGAGACTATTTTAGTGATAGATGGCAATACCGGTCAAAATGGCATGGCCCAAGTAAAGGCCTTCCACGAGGCTCTCAATTTAACTGGAATCATTGTTACCAAACTCGATGGAACGGCCAAAGGTGGCATCTTGTGCGCCATTGCCTCAGAGTTATCAGAAAACCCACCCAGTGTTTTAGCTATTGGCCTAGGTGAACAACTGTCTGATTTGAAGCCATTCAATGCTTCAGAATTCGCCAAATCCTTGATTCAAAATTAGTTTATTCCTATATAAATCATATGGTTATACATAAATTAGCACTCTAATATCAGGAGTGCTAATATAGAGGTATGACAAATATGAATGCCATGATTCCAATGCAACTAAATGTAGGTAGTGTTAATGCTTACATTTCAAGCGTTAACCGTCTGCCCATGCTGAGTGCATCAGACGAGATTCGCCTTGCTCGCGAATTCAGAGATCATGAAAACTTAGATGCTGCCAAAACCTTGGTGATGTCACACCTTCGTTTGGTGGTTTCTATTGCTCGCCAATACCTTGGTTATGGCATCCCTCATGCAGATTTAATCCAAGAGGGCAATATTGGTCTTATGAAAGCAGTGAAAAGATATGATCCTGAACAGGGTACCCGTTTAGTGACTTATTCAATTCACTGGATCAAAGCTGAAATTCATGAATACATTCTTCGCAATTGGAGAATGGTCAAAATTGCCACAACCAAAGCTCACCGCAAATTATTTTTTAATTTGCGCAGCAATAAACCAACTTTAAATGCTTTATCTCCATCTGAGATTGATCACCTTGTCAAAGCGCTGGATGTTCGTCAGGAGGATGTGAGAGAGATGGAAAAAAGATTGAGTGGTGGTGATGTAGCCATTGAAGCAGATTCATCAGATGATGAAGCCTATGCTCCGATTAATTGGTTATCAGATACCCGTTATGAGCCAACCGAAGTATTAGCTCGGGAAAAGACCCTTCAATTACAAGGTCCAGGCATTGAAAAGGCTTTGGCAAGTCTAGATGAGCGCAGTCGCAAGATTGTTGCGTCTCGCTGGTTAGATGTTGCAGATGATGGATCTGGTGGAAGCACGCTTCACGACCTTGCTGCAGAATTCAATATTTCTGCTGAACGCGTGCGCCAAATTGAAGCCGCTGCGCTAAAAAAAATGAAGTTAGCATTAACTGCCTAAATCATTTCTTCTTCACTCAAACAATTTTTAAAGTAACTTTTTTAAGTCTTCCGCGATAGGTTTAGGGCCTTGATGGTGCTTTAAAAACAAGCGTAGTTGCCCCTTTGTGTCAAACACGTAACTACCTGCTGTGTGATCAATGGTGTAGCTTGTTGGGCTGTTACCTGGCACCTTTTTATAAAAGACTTTGAAGTCTTTGGTGATCTTTTCTAACTCTTCAGTTGATTGAGGTCTTAAACCCAAAAAACGTTTATCAAAAGCTGGAACATACTGAGACAACAATTCTTGCGTATCACGCTCAGGATCTACGGTGACAAACATCACTTGCACACGGCTAGCATCCTTGCCCAATAACTCCATCACGCCCTGCATTTCAGTCATGGTGGTTGGGCAAACATCTGGACACTGGGTGAAACCATAAAACATCACCACTAACTGTCCCTTGAACTCAGCCAACTCTCTTTTCTTACCGTGATGGTCGGTCAAAGAAAAATCTTTCCCGAATGCTTTGCTGCCCGTGATATCCACATTATTAAATTTAATGTTTTGATTCGAGCAAGCCATGACACTAAAGACTGTCAAAAAAGCCAGCAAAGTGCGCATGAAAAAACGTTGGTGATTTATTTTGAATGTCATAAGTAGTGATCAATTAAAAGGGCTGCAAATAATAATGAAAGATAAATAATAGAAAACTTGAATGTTCGTTTAGCAAGATCATCAGAGTAATTTCTGAATAGTGCAATGGCATAAGCCAAGAACATACCACCTAGAATCAATGCTGATGCTAAATAAAAATAACCGCTCATCTTATATATGAATGGCAGGATTGTGGCAGCAATCAAAACCAAGGTGTAGAGCAAGATATGCAACAGCGTGAATCTTTCACCATGAGTGACCGGCAACATCGGTAAGCCGGATTGCTTGTAGTCCTCGCGACGATATAAGGCCAAGGCCCAAAAATGTGGCGGCGTCCAAGTAAAGATGATCAAGACCAATAACCAAGCCTCTGCTGGTAAATCATTGGCCACCGCTGCCCAACCTAAGGCTGGAGGCATTGCCCCGGATAAGCCACCGATCACAATATTTTGTGGGGTTGCTGGCTTGAGCAATAAGGTATAAATAATGGCATAGCCAACAAAAGTAATGAGTGTTGCCCACATGGTCAATGGGTTTGCAAAATTCCAGAGTAAAACCATCCCGGCCAAACCTATTACCAATGCAAACACGATGATTTGCTTTTGACCAAGCTCACCAGTTGCAGAAGGTCGCCATGCAGTTCTTCTCATTTTGGCATCAAGCTTTTGCTCAACCAAACAATTGACTGCAAACGCTGCTCCAGCTAGTAGCCAAATACCAATCGAGCCACCAATCAACACAGACCAAGGCACCATTCCTGGTGTAGCTAAAAACATACCGATGATTGCGCAAAAAACAGCCAGCTGCGTGACCCTGGGCTTAGTCAAGGCCCAATACTGTTGCCATTTTTTCATGGGCACTGAATTTTCTTGAGTCATGAAGAAACCCTTTCATGATCAATATTCACAACTCTAATCATCACAAATACCATTGCAGCAGCACCGCCGGTATGCAATAAAGCTGCAAACAACGGCCAGTCCAAAATAATATTGCTCATGCCAGTGATTGTTTGTAAGAGGCCCAAGCCAAACAATGCGATTGCCCAAAATTTAAATGCAGTGGTTGGATTTTCTTTTGAAATAAGCCATAACTTAAATGCCAAATAAAAAACAGCAGCTACAGCAAATATGGCCCCAACCCGATGGGTCCAATGAATTGCTCTCAATGCCTCAATGCTTAAGTGGTCTCCATCAGCTGCTTTTCCAAGCTCACGCCACAAAGTAAATCCTTCAGAGAAATTCATCGCTGGGTACCATGCGCCATGACACAAAGGAAAATCATCGCAAGCCAACACGGCATAATTGGTACTCACCCATCCACCCAAGAAAATCTGCAGGGTCAAAATAGCCAAAACTATCCATGCAATTTTCTTGAATGGCACCGCTGTCTTAATTGGCCTAAGATAAGAATGATTTTCTAAGCGCGCACTCAAACTTGATAAATAGGTCAATGCGGACAATAAAGTTAAAGCCAGCATCAGATGAATGGTCACAATCACTGGTTGTAGGTTGAGTGTCACTGTCCATGCACCAAATCCACCTTGAACGCAAACCAAAATCAAAATACCAATCGATGTGCTTGTGATTTTTGCACCCATTACCTGTTTCTTCATCCATGACCAAGCAACAATGATGATGATTAAAAATCCAACGCCCATCGCAAAGTAACGGTGCAGCATTTCTATCCAGGCTTTACTCAAGGTCACCGGCCCAGTGGGCATTAGGCTTTCAGCCTCACGTATTTGAGCAAGAGCTGCCATTGGATTTGATACACCATAGCAACCAGGCCAATCAGGACAACCCAATCCTGAGTCACTTAAGCGTGTGAATGCGCCGAACAAAATTAAATCAAATGTAAAAAATACAGTTAACAAAACCAGGCGATGAAAAGTAAATTTCTTAAATTTCCACCACATGATCAGCAACAGCACTGCGCCAATAGCAGCACCAATCAGTAGTAATTGAATCCAGGCTATCAAACTCATCTTTACTTAGCCTTACCCGTGGCGTTCCACTTCAATAACTTTCCTAGGTCCTTAGATACTCTTTTAAAGTCAGGAACTTCTTTATCGGTGTCAAACCGCATCATCCTGTCTGCACGCGGATCTAAAAGATGAATCGCTGATTTTTTACCGTCTAATTCAAGCCATTTTTCAACTTCACTCCTTTTGGCTGCGTCTTTGGGCATTTTCACAAAAGTAAAGCCAGCAACTTCTTGATCGTAGGCCTTTGCTATCTCAGGATCAATATTGCCTTGATCAGTGACCAACCACACCAATTGCACCCTTTGACTTTCTCGACCCATTGCAATTCGGACTTGGCGCATCAAATACAGTAAGTTGATGCACTCATCCTTACCGACTTTGCAATCAGCGCTTGGTCGCGCGATCAACATGGTCCACTTGCCTTGAAGTGAAGCATCGATTGAATCAATTGGTGCGGATTGAACTGGATAAACAAGTTCTCCAATTTTAGTATTTCCGCCTGTTGGCTTGATCACATAGAAAGTGAAATACGACACAATCACTGGAGCGGCGCACACTAAAAATAATAAGATCATTTGAATACGACCGCGCTTGGTGGCCGCATCAATACTCTGCCCCTCCGAAGCCGGAATCAGTGGATTTAAATCACTGTCTTTATTAATCAATTTTCTTCCTTAAGATACCTGTAATTAACCAAAATAAAAGTGCAAAAACTGTTAACGCAAACCACTGGAAAGCATAGCCCTGATGCTTTTCAACGCCCGTTGTCATCGAGGGCCAATCTCTTTGCAAACCATCATTATTGGTTGCTGCCACTTCTCTTAAGATAAAGGGCAAGTAATCGAAACCCAAATACTTAGATTGTTTTTGAATATCAAGATTTTGCTGAATTTTTTGACTTTCTGCTGAAGAACCTTGAGTACCCATACTCATGACGCGTGCTGGATACTCAAATGCCAAACCTTCTACCTGAACAGGTCCCGATGGGGTGCTAATACTTGGCAAGGCCTCTCGATCCATGCCATTGCGCGGCGCCCAGCCACGATTAATCCAAAGTAATTTTTGTGAGCCCTCAAGCTTTAATGGTGTCATCACTAAAAATCCTGTTGAAATCCCCGTCTTAGGGTCTCTACCCTGAGGATGAGGCCTATTTTCTAACCACACTGATTGATCTGCCAAATAAATACCTCTGGCAATCATTCTGTGGTTTTTAACTTCACCTAATTGCCAGTCCTTATTATTTGCCAACAGTGGACGTGACTCTTCTTTTTTAGCAATATCAGCTGCAAGCGTTAATTTTTGCTGCATTCGATCTATTTGCCAAAAACCCAAAGACAATCCCACTGAGCAAACAATCATGGTTGCAGCCGTTGCAATCGGACGTGATAAAACCAATCTTCTCAACATAAAGCAATGATACGATGTACCCCTATGAATTGGATTATCCCTATAGCTTTCTTGTTAATTTTGGGCAGCCTTGGCTCCGCTTTGTTTTATATGATGCGTGATAAAGGCAAAAGCTCAAAAACTGTTTACTCCCTGATGCTACGCATTGGTTTATCTATTGTGCTGTTTGCTGGCATTTGGATTGCTCATACCTTGGGTTATATACAAAGTACTGGCATCCGCGTTTCAGCTTAATTAATCAGCATCAATTAACAAAACTAACTACCGTATTAAAAAACGCCGCATTTGCGGCGTTGTTTAATCTTTCAATCGGCACAAGTTGATTGATGGGTTTTTACATCCAATAAATCACAACATAAAGACCAAGCCAAACAACGTCCACAAAGTGCCAGTACCATGCCGCACCTTCAAAGGCAAAGTGGTTTTCTGGTGTGAAATGGCCTTTCATAACTCGGACCAAAACAACTGCCAACATGATGGCGCCCATGGTCACGTGGAATCCGTGGAAACCAGTCAACATAAAGAATGTAGAGCCGTAGATACCTGAGCTTAATTTCAAGTTCAGATCCTGGTATGCGTGGATGTACTCATAAACCTGGAAGCACATGAAAATCGCGCCAAGTGCAACAGTAGCTGCCAAACCTTGAATCACTTGTTTTCGGTGACCTTCACGCATCGCATGGTGAGCCCATGTAACAGTCACGCCTGAGGCTAATAATAAAATAGTATTGATTGTTGGGATTGGCCATGGGCCAATGGTTTTAAAGCCCTCCACCAAACCAGATGGGCCGGCGTTTGGCCAAGTAGCTGCAAAATCTGGCCATAACAGTTTGTTATCAATGTCGCCCAACCAAGGCATTGCGATGCTTCTTGCATAGAAAAGAGCTGAGAAGAAAGCGCCGAAGAACATGATTTCTGAGAAGATGAACCATGCCATAGACCATCTGTAAGAGACGTCTACGTTCACACTGTTCATGCCGCCCTCAGCTTCACCAATGGCTTGACCAAACCACACATACAAAGATGCAATGGTCCAAACAATACCTGCCAAGCAAAGGAACATGCCAAGTGTGCTGCCATTCACCCACATCGCTGCACCCGAACCAAAGCCAAGCAAACCTATACTTGTAACAATTGGATGACGCGACGGGGCCGGCACATAGTAATACGGGGCTTTAGTAACACTGGAAGACATACTCTCTCTCCTAAAAAAAATTCGATACAACTGCTTTGACAATAAACAACAATATTGTCATAAAAATAATTGCGCTCAAAATACCAGCAAGCACAATATGAACAAACGTCACTGATGCCATATCAGCATCTTGACCAGACCTTTTACGCACTCCTAAAAATCCCCACATCACTGCTCTCATGGAGATTAAAAACATCATGATGGAACTTCTTTTTTGATTTTCCATCCTAAATCTTTGACGGCTTTTTATTGTGCTCGCCAGTGATTACCTTTTGTCCAGCACCGACCTCAAAGAAGGTGTATGACAATGTAATATTTTTAATATCTTTTGGTAAAGCTGGATCAATGATAAACACCACCGGCATTTCTCTAGACTCATTAGGCTTCAAAGTTTGCTCGTCAAAACAAAAGCACTCCAGCTTAGTGAAATGCTCCGTGGCTTGCATCGGCGCATAGCTCGGAATAGCCTGAGCTGAAATATTTCTACTTTGGGTATTAACCACTTCATAAACAACCTGAATCATTTCTCCAGGGTGTACTTGCATAGAGTTTTTTACTGAGCGGAATCTAAAAGGCCCCTGAGTATTTGAATCAAACTCAACTGTGATTAATCGAGATTCATCGACTTGGGTATTTTTACTGGTCGCATGAACAGCGCGCGTTCCATAGTTATTTTTACTGGTCACCACATTGATGCCGGTCACTTCACACAAAATCCTATACATCGGAATCAATGCATACCCAAAACCAAACATAGCAACGCTGATAACAGCGAGCTTGAGCAGCATCTGACGATTGTATTGGGCTAGGTTAAATGCCATGATCAGCCGTAGATGATTTTCTTAGCAACAATGCCCACGAAGAAGACAATTGCAACCGTTAACAACACAAGACCTAGGCGACGATTACTCGCGCTTAGATTTTGT
>CAMBJN010000061.1 GCA_945867755.1 Polynucleobacter meluiroseus | reverse complement strand
AAATCAATTCTTTTGAATCATCAGAAACAATTTTAAAATTAAACTTAGAGTAATTGTCAATTTTATAATTTCCGAAGCTTGCCCCAGAGCGAAGTAATTCTTGAAATAATTCTGTTGTTATGGTTATTTTATGAAAATTTAAATTTTTTTCATAACTAAGATTATTCCCCAAAATAACTTGAACACTTTTAGGATCTAATGAAATATTGATCACCTTTTTTTCGATTAGAATTTTATACAGTAAATCTGAGTACAACTCAAAAAGTTGCGGTTTATCTTTCTTAAAAGAAAAATACTGTGATGACATATGAAGAGAAGGTTCAAGATACTTATTATATTTTCTAGAATTATGAATTAATTCAGAGAAAAAATCATCATTAAATTTATCTCCTATGTTGTTTAAATAATGGTAAGTAATTAAGGTATCACTAATTTTAAAATGTGGTGCAATTTTCACAAAGTCATCATTAGTATATTTACTTGAAAATAACTGACCATAAACAAAATTAGGGTATTTTTGAATTATATCAACTGAATTTTTCTGTGCAATTAGCAGTATCAAGAATGATGAAATTAAAAATGACTTTAATACATGCTGATTAATAACTATATACCTATCATTTACCAACTTTTTAAACAAAAAAGCTTTTATAATATAGAAAGAAAGTAACGTTGAATAAGTTGTATTATTAATGTCGTATTGTGCCATTAAAATAATAATTAAATAAGCCACAAAAGAGATTTGCAAGAACTTGTTTTCTCTTGTTAAATTTGGTTGGCTAAAATATCTAAATATTAGAAAAAAGTGAAGGTATAAATAAATCACTAAAAAGACTATACCCCCAGAAGCAAAAAAAAATATCCAGTCAGAGTGAGTGTTGTTAAAGGTAGCCAATGGGGCAAGTAGTTCAACTTGAGGATATAGATATTGATATTGATTAAAATTTACCATAATATTTGAAGGGCCATAGCCAAATATTGGATTTATAAGGATAACTGTTTCAATAAATCTTAACCACGCATACAATCTGTAATTTATAGTATGTCCGAATATTAAATCATCATATCTTTCATTAAATCTTAAAAAGACAACTATAAAAAAAATACTAATTATTAATAGTATTGTTATTTTATAATATCGGGACAAATTTTTAAAATTGTTCCAAAGATAAAATAATGTAACCAACAATATTACAATTGAAAGTCCACGAGATTTTATAAGAAGTGCCACTGATAGTATTGCACAGATAATATATAAATATTTTATATTATTATTTTTAATATGAAAAAATGCAATTGGTATTGTTAATGTCAATGTTAAAGAAGTTAAATTTTGTGATCCAAAAATAACTCTACCTGGAGGAATACCGATTACAAATTCTGCTATAGTTATTATTATTATAGACACACCAAAAAATATTATAAGTAAACATATTTTGTCCTGATTAAAATAATTTTTTAAACTTTCACTATTTACTGCCAAAAATGCAAATACTGCACATCCTAAATGTATATTAACGAATGTCCATCCTTCGATGTTTATCGTTTCTCGAAATAGCAAACTAGCAGTTAAAATTAGCGGGATTATACTAAGATATAAAAACATTTTTATAGGAAAATTTTTCACTCCTAATATTAATAATAATGGTATCAAAGCCCATACCTTACTTACATGATTTGCATTAATTAAGCTTATTTGCGCAAAAACAAAGTATGCTATAAATAATAATGCTCTAATTTTATCGCTTCCAATATAATTTAACATTTTTTAATTTCTCTTTAACTGATTAGTTTTCCTAAAATTATTTCATTAATTTTTTTCTTGTATATAATCTCGAATTCTATTGCTAATACTTGAAATCATAACACCCTGTAATATTTATCTTATATATTTATTAATGAAATATATTATAAATTTTGTTATTTTCACTAATAAAAAAGCAGAGTGGATCTAAATTATTAATTTTAGATTTTTTAATAAAGCTGATCGTTTTTTAGATGCATAATTTCTATTATTAGTTTTTTAAAAAATATTCTACTACTTAAATTTCTATTTATGGTCCTGATAAATTTTTGACGCCAATTTTTTATAATTTGCGTTGCTTATGCGGTTCTTTACTATTTATCTCTAATCACAATAATAATTTTAATAGCTGGCTTTTATTGAAATCAAAAAACCCACTACATTTCTGTAGTGGGTTTTTTTTCTTTCCAATTTTAAGTCTGACTATGTCAGATTTAAATTAGAACAAGTGAACAATACCAACAGCTGTTTCAGAGTGTTTGTTCTTTGTTGTTGCTGACAATTGATGCTCAACTGTTCCATTTGCCAAGTAAGCTTGTGTACGTTTGCTCATGTTGTACTTAACGCCAAACTGCGCACCAGTCAAATCACCCTTGTAACCATTATTATTTGTAATTTGGCTACCAATGCCGTATCCACCAAACAATACAGCTTTACCAATTGGAGCTTGCACGCTGAGTGTTGTTGACTTACGATCAACCAAACCAGTTAGAGTAGCGTCACTACGTTTTGCGTCTTTATCTACGTATGTTAAAGATGCTGCAGCAACACCAAAGTCATAACTAGCAGAGACTGCTGTGATGTTTGTCTTTGTTTCATAAGCTGGCACAAGTGCTGATGCGGCTGTTGCTGCTTGAATGACGGTGTTAGTACCACCGACACCAGCGGTATCTGTCACAAGAGCACCTGTCCAGAAAAGTGCTGCTCTTGCTGCAACGGCTGCAACTGATGCACTTTGAGTTGTTGAAGTGCTCCTACCTGCCAATGCTTTAAACTTACCAGCTGTATAGCCAACACCAAAGCTTGAGCCATCTGTTCCAGACTTGACGCCATTGGTATCAGTTGTAGCTACTTGCATTGCAACTGACGCTGAAAGGCCGTTCATTACTGGAGTTGTGTATTTTAGAGCTGTTTCAAAACCAGCAACACCAGTTGCGCCACCAGCATCTTCAGCTGTTGAAGAATTCAAGTCACCAACGATGTTGATTGAGCCAGTTTGTGAGAATCCAACCCAGACATCACGAGAGATTGTATTTTGTGAACCAGCACGTAGTGTACCAAAACTACCAGCTAGTTCAACCCATCTACCACGGTCACCCAATGCATATACGCCTGTTGAAGGTGTTAAAGCTGTTTCTAAATAGAAGTTGGCCTTCAAACCACCGCCTAAATCTTCTGAACCGCTAAATCTTAGGAAGTTTGAATACATAGGGCTATCAACGATTGTCTTTGATTTAGTATCAGCGGCTGCATTAGCATTTAGACTCTTATCAGAAAAACCCATATCCAAGCGACCAGATACTGCCACTGATGACTGAGCTTGAACAGTACCAGCTACCATTGCTAGCGCTGCTGTTGCGATTAATAATTTTTTCATTCGTAAATCTCCAAAAAATTGAAATAAAAGTACCTAGTTAATCTAGGGACCTGCTCATACTGCAACATGTCATAGACGCTTATTATGTAGTTGCGGGGCTGCGGGGGTGTTTCTCTGTCGATTTTTAGAAGAAATTAGCTTAGTGTTGCATCTATGCAACAAATGATTATTAAATTGCTGTATTTCAAGAGAAATCAGGTGTTAAATACATATTAACCCTAACAAAGAGAGTACTTTTGTCACATGGCTAGCAGAGAATTCTTGAAAATTATGAAATTAGCCCGTTCTGGTGATGCTTTGGCGCAACAGAAAATAGGCCATATTTATATGCTTGGAGATGTGGGAGTTCCTAAAAATTCTCAAAATGCTTTGCTTTGGCTTGAAAAAGCATCTGTAAGTAACGGATTTAATGAGGAAATATTTTATTTTGTGGCAGATCATCTGGAGCTCACTTTCACCCTATCTTCAGCTCAAGCATCCTTTGCCTGGAAATGCCTTTTATTAGCCGCCAGCGCAGGACACACCCGCGCTAGATGGCTTATTGCGCAATCGATCTCACAATTTGCGCCTCAAACAAATCAAATTTCCGATGCATCCATCCCCGCCTTGGCATTTGCTCAAATGTCTGAAAAAAATTGGAGTGATGCCGACGATCTTGAATCATTTCGTTTAATGGCTCATCGATATTTAGAAGAGCTTGCCGATCTTTCTTCTTTTAACGAACAAGCATCTGCTAAAAAATTACTCGCGCAATGTTTACAAGGTGGCCGCTTAGGCACTTTAGATGTTGATCGATCAAAAAAGATCATTGCTTCTTTGGCTACTCAATCCAATGATCTTGGATTGAGTAGCTTATTGTCTTTGGGCTTCTCTTTTAGTCAAGGTGTTGATGCCAGCCTAGTACCTGCACTGAAAATGCACCTACCCAGCCTACTCGGTAATAAGAAACACCTTCAAGAGCATCTACCCATTTACTGGGCAGCATGGCAACAACTACAAAACATTGATGCATTAGAAATTGCGGCAGACTTAGGTCATACGCCCGCACAACTGGCTCTTGGACTGCGTCTTGCTAAGTTAGACGCAAGCGATGATAAAGTCACTAATACGGAAACAGAATCAAAAATAAATTCTGGTAACGCGCGCTTAAAGCGTGCCGTGTATTGGCTAAAACTTGCTGCCAACCATGGCGAACGAGAAGCTTGGTATGCATTAGGTCTAATCAATCGCATGCCTCAATACTCAGGCTACAGTGCTGAAGACAGTGATTTATTTTTTGATAAAGCTGCTGACTTAGGACATCCTCAAGCCCAATACCGCAAAGGTGCGGCACTTTGGCGCAAGCGCGCTCAACTCACAGAAGAGATTGAGGGTCTTCAAGCTTCTTATTGGGTATGGCATGCCTCACAGCAGGGTGTGACAGAAGCTCAAGAACTACTTACTAAAATCATGGGAAGCTATCCCAATCCCAAGAAAAACGATTGGCATACATTGGCAAACGCTGTTACTCAAGTCATGAAGGAAAATTCTCATCGCTTCACTGGAGAAATACTTCTCATGTGTCATCGAGTGATTGTGGCGAATCAATTAAATCTATCAAAAGCAGAATTGCTTCTTACCAATATTGCAGCGATCCAACATGAACATGGTGCAGTGATCGATATCCAAACAGAACTGACCCGCTCAACGCCCAGACTCATTCTGATTGAAACGCTCGAACAACGCAAAGCCTTGATGATGGCCAATAAAGCATTCGCAAATGCTGAGCTCAGCAACAGTTTGGATGAAGGTAATTTAAGACAGCGACGTTATCGCTTAGAAAAACTCATGGAAATGGTGCAAATTAAATAACAATTTAATTTTTCGTTTTTAATTTGCTGTAGCCGCTTCAGCTGCTTCATCTGCAGGATCTAACTTTTTCTCATAGAACCTGGCAACAAAAATACCCAGCTCGTACAAGATACAAAGAGGGATGGCTAACAATAACTGTGACAACACATCCGGTGGTGTCACGACCGCAGCAATCACAAAGGCACCCACGATCACGTAAGGACGTATCTCTTTGAGCTTCTTGATTCTGACCATGCCCAACTTTACCAACACAACCACTACCACTGGCACCTCAAAGGTCAAACCAAATGCTAAGAAAGTGGTCATCGCAAAACTCAAATACTTATCAATATCGGTGGCCATATCAGCACCCAGTGGTGCGTTGTACAGCGCCATGAACTGAAACACCGTTGGAAATACTAAGAAATAGGCAAATGCCATACCAGCGATGAATAGCAAATAACTACTGGTCACAATCGGTAGGATCAATTGACGCTCGTGCTTATACAAACCTGGCGCAATGAATGCCCACAACTGATACATGATCACCGGCAACGCGCCCAAAAAGGCCACCAACATCGTGACCTTCATCGGCACAAAGAATGAGCCCGTGACATCCGTCACGATCATCTTGCCACCACTTGGTAATGCATCTAATAGCGGCTTAGAAAACAAATGGAAAATATCTGGCGCCCAATAGACCAAGCTTAAAAATACTAATAACAAAGCACCGACCGACTTGATCAAGCGGTCACGCAACTCAAATAAATGAGACAAGAATGTTTCTTGGATTCCGTCTTCTTTATCGGTTTCTGGTGTTTGATTTTGTGACATGTTTTAGATAGTTTGCTTCTTAAAAAAATGATTTAGGTGTTTTTTGCTGACTAGCAGCACGACGAAAACGTTTCACTCTGGCAGCGCCTGACTGAATCTTGGTCTTCACGCCAGTATTGCGCTTGTACCACTGAGGCATCGCTGTTTTCTTAACACCCCAACTATCACGACCCTGACGCACATTTGTTTTGGGCTCACGCACACCATAGTTGTTATCAAAGCTGTAACTGAAGTCCGGATCATTCAAATTTGAACTGGCCTCACTCGTGACTTGATTGATGCTGGATTCAACATCTTTGACCGCAGAAGTTGCAGCCTCTTGCATCTTCTTGAGTTCATCTAACTCGACCTGGCGATTCACTTCACTTTTGACCTCAGCCATATAGCGCTGCGCACGACCTAACAAGTTGCCAGCCATACGAGCAACCTTAGGCAAACGCTCAGGACCAATCACCACCAATGCGACAACCGCAATGAGGGCGAGCTTGGAAACTCCAAGATCGATCATGTCAAATGAACTTAAAAATAATGATGGCGTGAATCAAGCTCAGGTGTGAACGCCAATAATGGCAAACACACCCAATGCTTGGAGGTCTTAACCTCTGTTCACATCCTTGGCTTGAACGTCTACTGTTTTGCCATCGTTCTGACTTTGGATCTGACTAGCAGAATCTGCTGGCTTTTCTTCGCCAGGCTTCATGCCATCTTTAAAGCCTTTAACTGCTCCACCCAAATCTGCGCCAATGTTGCGCAATTTTTTAGTACCGAACACTAAAAGCACAATCACCAAAACAATAATCCAATGCCAAACGCTAAATGAACCCATTTTTAACTCCTAATTAGTTTTTATTCCATGGACGGGGACCACCCATCACATGCATGTGCAAATGGTAAACCTCTTGACCACCATCTGCCCCGTTATTGATAACTACACGAAAGCCCCCGGAGTCGCCAGGGCGGCATCCTTGCTCTTGGGCAAGGCGCGGTGCAATTGTTAACATTCTACCCAGTAATTCATCATCTGCGCTAGTGGTGACCATTAAATTTGAAAAATGACGCTTAGGCACAATCAGAAAATGAACCGGCGCCCCTGGGTTTATGTCATGAAACGCAAATAAATCCTCATCTTCGTAGATTTTTTTGCTGGGTATTTGACCTGCAATGATTTTGCAAAAAATGCAGTTTTCTGAATGATTGTGACTAGATTCTTGGCTCATAAGGCTAAATTTTGGGAGGATTATGATTTTCTGGCAGATTTTTCAGCAATTCCAGAAACACCTTCACGGCGCTCAAGTTCGGCAATCACATCCTCAGGACGCAAATTGAATTGTGACAATGCCACAAAACAATGGAACCACAAATCCGCAACCTCTCCCACAAGCTTGGCTTGCATCTCTGGCGTTAAACCAGCAAAACGACTATCTTTGGCTGCCATCACAGTTTCGGCGGCTTCCTCGCCAATTTTTTTCAAAATGGCATCGTCACCCTTGCTGAACAACTTAGCGATATATGAAACCGCCGGATCAGCATGACCTGCTAAAAAATCAGCTCGACGAGCATCCACCACATCGGCCAATCGTTTGATTGCATCCATGCTGTTGTTTGGCTTCATTGATTTTGTTTGCTCTGTCATATTTAGCTTTGTTTTTAATGAGTCGCTTATCTGAATCGAATAACTCTAAACTATTTTTTCCAAACAGGGCCATTAGGTGTTTTTTCTAAATCTAAGAAAAAACAGCTGTGCTCACCTGTGTGACATGCAATTCTGTCTTTTTGATCCACCTTGATCAAAATCGTATCACCATCACAATCCAAATGAATAC
>CAMBJN010000060.1 GCA_945867755.1 Polynucleobacter meluiroseus | reverse complement strand
AAACATCAACACGATCCCTATACGGAAAGCCAGAGAGAATTTCAGGCTTTCCGTCGTGGTCGCTATGTTGAATTTAATTTAGTTTTTGATAGAGGTACTTTGTTTGGTCTTCAATCTGGTGGGCGCACCGAATCCATCTTGATGTCAATGCCACCGATTGTTCGCTGGGGCTACGACTGGAAACCAACAACCAATAGCCCAGAAGCTTTACTCTACACCAACTTTTTAAAACCGATTGATTGGATTGCTCGTTGATGGACAGCAAGAAACGTTTATCAGTCGGAATCTTAGGAGGCACATTTGATCCGCCACACTGGGGTCACTTGCGTCTAGCTGAGCATTTTTCAAGAGTGCTACAACTGGATCACATCATCTGGATGCCTGCTGGTCAACCTTGGCAAAAAGGCAATGACATCACTTCTGCCAAACATCGTTTGGTCATGAGTGAATATGCGATCGAGACCTTGCATGATTTATTTGTGGATCATCACATTTACACAAAAATTGACATCAGCACCCTCGAGATGGCCAGAGAAGGTCCCAGTTACGCGATCGATACCACCAAAGAGCTGCGCGCTCTTTATGGTGAGGAAGCATCAATCACCTGGATCATGGGTGCAGATAGCTGGGAAAGCATCAAAACTTGGCATCAATGGTCTGAACTACCCAATTTTGTACACATCGCAGTTGCCAGTCGTCCTCCGACAAGCAATCCGGCAGATCAGAGCCCAATTGGCAGTGTTTTTTCGGATAAACAGACGCAAGACCCTCAGTTGTTACAATTGACCCCACAGGGACATGTTTTGTTTGATCAAAGCCTGCAGATTAATCTTGCCTCCAATGAACTCCGTGATGGGTTTTATAACCATGCATCACGGGATGAACTGACAGATGCAATACCACCCTTGGTGCTCGAGTACATCGAAGCCAAAGGTCTTTATAGAAATAAATAATGGATATTCCAAAACTACAACGCGTGATCATTGATGCTCTTGAAGATGTCAAAGCTGAAGATATTCGGGTTTTTGACACAACCAAGATCAGCGATTTATTTGATCGCGTGATCATTGCAACAGGTAACAGCAACCGCCAAACAAAATCTTTAGCGATGTCAGTCAAAGAATCAGTCAAAGAAAAAGGTGGTGATGTCATTTCTATTGAAGGTATGGAAACAGGCGAATGGGTTTTGGTTGATTGCGGCGACATTATTGTTCACATCTTGCAACCCATGTTGCGCTCTTACTATCAGTTAGAGGGTATTTGGGGTGATAAGCCCGTGCGCGTCAAACTTGGTACCAAAGCCAACAAGTCAAAGCGTTTTGCCAGTGAACCTGAGGATGATGAGGACAATTAAACCTTTAGGTTTAGGGCTCCTTTTTCAATCATGAAACTTTGGGTTATTGCAGTTGGTCACAAGATGCCCGTTTGGGCTGAAACTGCAACCCAAGATTATCTGAAACGCATGCCAGCAGATTGTGCGATTCAGATCAAAGAACTCAAGCCTGATATCAGTCCAGTCAAAGAGGCCATCAAGATACGTGAGGCTCTTCCAAAAGGCGCTCGCATCATTGCCTTGGATGAGCGCGGCAAAGACCTTTCAACTCTAGACTTGGCGAATCAACTCAGCAGTTGGCGCCAAGACGGCAAAGACATAGCACTACTGATTGGCGGAGCCGATGGCTTAGATGCTGAGCTTAAAGAGGAAGCTACCTCGATGATTCGTCTATCAAGCATGACTCTTCCGCATGCCATGGCTCGAGTTTTATTGATTGAACAACTCTACCGTGCTTGGACCATCTTGCAAGGGCACCCCTATCATCGCGTTTAAATCACGACTGCTTGAAAATTAAGTTTGATGCACCCATTTATTTACCTGGCTTCACAAAGCCCTCGTCGCCAAGAACTTCTCACGCAAATAGGTGTTAAGTTTGAATTGCTGCTCGCCGATTCAAGTGAAGATGCTGAGTCATTGGAAATTCAATTACCCAATGAACCAGCCTTGGCTTATGTAATGCGCGTCACGTTGACCAAGTTAATGGCTGCCAAACAGCGACTTCATGTCAGAGGATTACACTCAGTACCCATCTTGTGCGCCGACACCACCGTGGTCCTTACCCTAGAGGATCAGAATGAAAGTGAGCAAAACAATCAAAATAAATCTAACAAAGAAATCATTTTAGGCAAACCCACCGATCATCAAGATGCCATAAGAATTCTGCAGCTTTTGAGTGGCAAAACACATCAGGTTCATACAGCGGTTGCTGTGGCAGGTAAGCCTCATATCAATGATGATGAACCAAGGCTTTTGGTTTCAAGTTCGCAAGTGACTTTTAAGTCACTCAGCAATGAAGAGATCAATGCTTACATATTGACCAATGAACCGATGGGTAAAGCCGGAGCTTATGGCATCCAAGGTATTGGCGGCTGCTTGATCAAAGAAATTTCAGGCAGCTTTAGCGGCATCATGGGCTTGCCTCTTTATGAAACCTCCCAACTCATGCATGAAACTGGTGTACAGTTTTCTCTTAAGCCTTAAAACTGATTTAAAACTCCCTGCGTACGACCTCAACACATTGATAATGTTTCAGCCATGATTGAAGAAATCCTCGTTAATATCACGCCACAAGAAACCCGAGTAGCCATCATTGCTCAAGGGGTGGTGCAAGAGCTTCATATCGAAAGAAGTCAAAGTCGAGGCATTGTTGGTAATGTGTACTTAGGCAAAGTGACCCGCGTATTACCAGGTATGCAATCTGCATTCATTGATATTGGTTTAGATAAAGCCGCATTTCTTCATGTGGCTGATTTATGGATGCCAAAAAACTCCAAACCTGATAACACCCCGATTGAAAAAGTAGTATTTGATGGGCAAACCATTTTGGTTCAAGTGTTAAAAGATCCACTGGGCACTAAAGGAGCTCGCTTGAGCACGCACATCAGTATTGCTGGTCGTAATTTAGTTTTCCTGCCTCAAGAAGACAATGGCCAACAAGTAGCTATATCACAAAAAATTGAGAATCTTGAGGACCGTGACGCTTTAAAGAAAAGATTTCAAGATTTACTGGCCAAAGATCAAAAAGAATCTGGTAGTTATATTTTAAGAACCAGCGCAGAAGATGCCGATGATCAAGAGCTATCAAATGACTTGAGATACCTGAGCGCCACTTGGAAAAAGATTCAGGATGGCAGCAAGCAAATACCTGCCCCATGCTTGCTTCATCAAGATTTAAGTTTATCTGAACGAGTGTTGAGAGATTTGGCGAATGATGCCATTGGCCAAATCCGCGTGGATTCTGCAGAGAATTTTGAAAAGCTCAAGGCCTTTGCTAAAGCCTTTATGCCCAATCAAGAGTCGAAGTTGATTCTTTATCGCGGCGAACGCCCTCTATTTGATTTATACGATACAGAATCAGAAATCAACCGAGCCTTGGGTCGTCGAGTAGACCTCAAATCAGGTGGCTACCTGATGATTGACCAAACAGAATCAATGACCACCATTGATGTGAACACTGGCAGCTATGTGGGTGCTCGCACATTTGATGACACTATCTATAAAACAAATTTAGAGGCTGCTCAAACCATTGCGCGTCAACTGCGTCTGCGTAACCTTGGTGGCATCATCATCATTGATTTCATTGACATGCATAGCAAAGAACATCAAGACGCAGTCCTAGAGGAACTCAATAAAAATTTAGCGCGGGATAAAATCAGAACTTCGGCCAACCCATTTTCTTCATTGGGTTTGGTAGAAATGACTCGCAAGAGAACCCGTGAGTCATTGGCGCACCTTTTATGCGAACCTTGTGATGTTTGTCAGGGCAAAGGTCAGGTTAAGACTGCTCAAAGTGTTTGCTATGAGATTTTGCGAGAAGTATTGCGTGAACACCGCCAGTTCAACCCCAAGGAATTCAGAATCATTGCCAGCGCTGATGTGATTGACCGCTTCTTAGAAGAGGAAAGCACTCACCTTGCTCAACTGATTGAATTCATAGATAAGCCGATTCGTCTCCAAGCTGAATCAAGCTTTAACCAAGAACAATACGACATTGTCTTAAATTAAGCGCGCGAAAACTGCAAGCGGTGCAGGCTGGCATATAGGCCATTTTGAGTGATCAGCTCAGCATGCGATCCATTCTCAACGACTCTTCCATGATCCAATACCACAATACGATCAGCATTTTCTATCGTCGATAGTCGATGCGCAATCACCAAGGTGGTTTTACCTTCCATGAGCTTTTCAAGAGCCTCTTGAACTTGGCGCTCTGATTCAGAATCCAAGGCAGAAGTTGCCTCATCCAAAATCAAAATAGGCGCGTCTTTATAAATAGCTCTGGCAATCGCCAAACGCTGTCTCTGACCGCCTGACAATCGATTACCATTATCGCCAACTTCAGAATCAATACCTTCAGGCAACTCTTTGATCAACTCAGTCAAATTGGCAGCTTGAAGCGCTTCACGAACTCTGCCACGATTAACTTCTTCAGGACTTACAGCTCCATATGCTACGTTTGCAGCAATGGTGTCATTGAACAAGACCACGTCCTGGCTCACAAAAGCCATTTGGCGCCGCAAATCTTTCAAATCAATATCCTGAATATTTAATCCATCCAAATGAATGGCGCCGCTGGTTGGATTAAAAAAGCGTGGCAATAAATTAACCAAGGTTGATTTACCACTGCCTGATGGCCCTACAAAAGCAACCACTTCTCCCGCTGGGATCTTTAAATCAATCTCTTTCAACACTTCTTTGATTGCATACTCATCTTCAGCGCCTAAAGCTTGCACCCCGGAATAACCAAAACCTACTTTTTTGAACTCCAAATCACCACGAGCTTTATCTAATTTAATGGCGTCATCTCTGCGCACTGAATCTTCTTCAATCGGCTGATCCATTAACTTAAAAATCATATCCGCAGCAGCAATGCCTCGCTGCAAAGGTTGATTGATATCAGCCAAATGCTTCAATGGAGAAATAATCAAAATTAAAGCAGTGACAAACGCCACAAAACCACCCACAGTGACTTCTGCCATCGATGATTGAAACAAGGCCACCAACAAGACTCCTGACAATGCTATGGAGGCTACTAATTGAGTCATGGGCTGGTTCAGGCCACCAGCAACAGCAATCTTCATAGAGTAACGTCTGAGCTTGTTAGCGATGAGAGCAAAGCGTTGTTTTTCATAGGCTTGGCCGCCATGCAACTTGACCACCTTATAACCACCGACGCTCTCCTCCACCACATATGACAGCTCATTGGTCATGTCTTGACTGACCTTGTGCAATTTACGTAAACGCGTATTGATCAACTTCACCATGAAGCCAATGATTGGGAAGATGATCAAAATTAACAGTGTTAAGCGCCAGTTGAGATAGAACAAATAAGCCATGAGACCGATCACAGTTAAGCTATCTCTAACCAAGTTCATGGCAATACTGGTGATCACTTGAAGAACTGCATTGACCTCGAATACCACTGCATTGATCAATGATGCTGATGAACGATTCTGAAATAAATCAGCGGGAGCTTGTAGTAAGCGATTAAACATTTGCTCACGCAATTTGAATAAAACAGAATTGGTGATGTGGCTCAAAGCGTAGTTCGAGCCAAATTGAGCAAAACCCCGGATAAATGCCAAGCCCACCAAAAAGGCTGGCACGTACCATAACTTATCGTTTAACTTGCCACTAAAGCCACGGTCCAATAAAGGCTTCAGCAGAGCTGGAATAGCCGTTTCTGTGGCAGCAACAATCGTCAGGCCCAGTAATGCCAAAACGACAGCCACCTTATGAGGCAAGGCATACTTTAAAATACGGGTCAGCGCTGTTTGCGTCTTAATTTGAATGCTATTTGAATCCATAACCTCAATCGTAACCTACACCGGTGCTAACATCGCTCTATGAGCCTATCAGTCATCTTAATTACTAAAAATGAAGAAGCCAACCTCAAGGGCTGCCTTGAGAGCGTCTCTTTTGCAGATGAGATTATCGTTGTAGACAGTCAAAGTAGCGATAAAACTCAAGAAATTGCCAAATCTTTTGGCGCAAAGCTTGAAATTACCTCAGATTGGCCCGGATTTGGGCCACAAAAGAACCGTGCCCTCAATTTAGCCACGCAAGACTGGGTTTTATCGATTGACGCCGATGAGCGTGTCACGCCTGAGCTCAAACAAGAGATTCTGACTACCATGGCATCGCCCAATGCTGCAGATTGTTATGCCATGCCAAGATCTTCTTGGTACTGCGGTCGCTTCATGAAGCACTCAGGCTGGTACCCCGATTATGTTGATCGTTTATTCAAACGAGGCAGTGCAAAATTTTCAGATCATTTGGTTCATGAACGGTTACTACCCACGGGATCAAAAGAAAAGCTAAAGCACCACTTCTTACATTACAGCTTTAGAGATTTCTCACAAGTCTTAAAAAAGATGGATGCTTACTCGACCGCTTCAGCTGAGCAATCATTTGGGCAAGGTAAAAGATCATCGGTTTGCAAAGCTTTCTGGCATGCTGTTTGGGCATTCATCAGAACCTACTTCTTACGCTTAGGATTTTTAGATGGCCCTCAAGGTCTCGCTTTAGCCATATCCAATGCTGAGGGAACTTATTATCGCTACATCAAGATTTGGCTACTCCAACAATCAGGACATTCAAAGTGATCAGCGTTTTATTAGCTACCTATAACTGGCCAGAAGCACTATCGCTCTGTTTACAAGGTCTCAAAGAGCAAACCATCAAAGACTTTGAAATCATCATTTGCGATGATGGCTCAAAAGAAGAGACAAAAAAGTTAATTACGCAGTTTCAAGCAGACTTTCCTGTATCCATCACATATTTATGGCAAGAGGATCTGGGCTTTCGCAAAAGCTTGATTTTGAATCAAGGCATTAAACATGCCAAGGGTGATTATTTGGTATTTCTAGATGGCGATTGCATTCCACAGCATGACTTTATTGCTCAGCATCTCAAACTTTCAGAAAAAAATCACCTTGTCACTGGTAGCAGAATCCTTGGCAATGAAAAATTCAGTCAAATGCTATGCTTAAGCGGCAAGTGGTCGCATCAAAAATTAATGAGTCACATTTTTTCATGGGGCATCAATGGCCTTGTTAACAAGTGGCTACCGATTTTTCTCAAATTACCCGACCATAAAATCAGGCTCTATGAAGAATTTGAATGGAGGCGCATCAAGGGGTGCAATATGGCCTGCTGGAAATCAGATGCTTTAGCCATTCATGGATTCGATGAAAGTTTTACGGGTTGGGGCCATGAGGATGCCGATTTTGTCTTCAGACTTCAAAAAAATGGGGTTATCAGAAAATCTGGCGCATGGGCCACAGAAGTTATTCATTTGTGGCACAAGATGGCTGACAAGGAAACTGCAGAAAAAAATGCAGCACTGGTCAGAGCCAAAATTCTGGCGAAGAACTAATGGTCATTAAATTGAATAGTCAACCGCAAAAACTTATTCAGATTGTCAGAAGCTGGGGCCCCGTTGGCGGCATGGAATCATATGCCTGGCAAATTAGTCACGAGCTTGCGATAAAGAATTGCTTGGTCACTGTTATTTGCGAGCAATCCCACAAGGCGCCCGATCATCAAAATATCAAAGTCATTGAATTAGGTCAGCTTAGACCAAAACCAAGAGGGTTGATGTATAGGCGATTTGCCAAAAAAGTAGATGATGTTATTCAAACACTTGGCGCTCAAAACTATGTGATCCACAGTCATGAAAGAAGCATCTCTCATGACATCACCACCTTTCACTCAATGCCGTTTGCAACTATTAAAAACAAGGATTGGTGGAAAAGATTGTCCATCAGGGCTTGGTCTTACTTGAGAATGGAAGCGCAAGAATTAGGCATAGAGGTAAAAACAGGATCACTGAAAAATTTGAAAATCATTCCAGTTTCGAGCGTGATTGCAAAGGCAATTCAGAAATACTACCCCC
>CAMBJN010000059.1 GCA_945867755.1 Polynucleobacter meluiroseus | reverse complement strand
CGCATAGAGTTCAACACATTGACCACCCGCCTGAGATAGGGCATCGATCACATGGGCTTTGATACCCAATAAGCCCAATTGAAAAACTTGATAGAGGCCCACCGGTCCTGCGCCGATAACAATTGCATCTGTTTCAATGGGTGATTGTTTTTCTGCCACAGGATCTTTCAAGAGATACTTTAGCGAATCAGTTCTTTTGATTTATTTTTAACATCTTTCCAGTCATCTGCATCTGCCAAACCTTCTTTTGATTTTGTGATTGAAGGCCATTTGGCTGAAAGCTCAACATTGAGTTTGATGTAGGACTGTTGATCACCTGGCACATCATCTTCAGCATAAATTGCGTTGACCGGACACTCTGGAACGCAAACAGCGCAATCAATGCACTCATCTGGATCAATCACCAAAAAGTTAGGGCCTTCACGGAAACAATCCACTGGGCAAACATCAACGCAATCAGTGAACTTACAACGAATACAGGCTTCAGTTACAACATAAGTCATGGCATCAATCTCAAAGAAGATTAAAAGCAATATTTTATCTTAGACGGGCCTTTAAATTACAGATAGCCTTGTTGTTAGGTGTGGCATCGGCATTTCTATATGATTTAAATCAATGACATACAATTAAGAAAACCAAGAAAACGAACAAAAATAGGAGACAAATATGTCACAAAATGCCCAAAAACCCAAGATTTTGCTTGCGCGAGCCATCTTCCCAGACCTTTTGGCTGAGTTAGAGAAGGTTGCCGTGGTTCAATCAAACCAAAGCGATCATCTATGGAATGCGGTTGATTTAAAGGCAGCTTTGGCTGATAAAGATGCCGCGATCATCACTGGAAGTGAGCGCGTTGATGCCGATATGCTCAAAGCTTCCCCACAGTTAAAAATTGTTTCAAACATTGCTGTGGGTTATAACAATTTAGACATGCCAGCTTTTAAGGCTGCCAATGTGATGGCCACCAACACGCCGGACGTGTTGACGGACACCACGGCTGATTTCGGGTTCACATTGATGATGGCAACAGCGCGTCGCGTGACCGAAAGCGAGCATTGGTTAAGAGCAGGGCATTGGGGTAAGTTCTCAATTTGTGATGCGCCACTGTCCATGGACATCCATCACTCGACTTTGGGCATCATGGGCATGGGCCGCATTGGTCAGGCAATTGCTAAGCGTGCGCGCGGTTTTAATATGAATGTGACTTACTTTAATCGCTCGCGATTGCCACAGGATTTGGAGAAAGAATGCGGCGCCACTTATGTTGACCGTGAAACTTTGCTCAAAGAATCTGATCACATTATTTTGGTCATGCCTTACACCCCAGAGAACCATCATCTCTTTGGTGAAAAAGAATTGAGTTTAATGAAACCGACTGCAACCCTTGTGAACATTGCGCGTGGCGGCATTGTCGATGAGTTAGCTCTGGCTAAGGCACTAAAAGAAAACAGAATTTTTGGCGCAGGCTTGGATGTGTTTGAGGGCGAGCCCAAGGTGATTCCAGAATTATTGGCATTAAAGAATGTGGTGTTAGCACCGCACATGGCAAGTGCCACGGAGAAAACCAGAAGAGCGATGATTCAGTTGGCGATCAAAAATTGCTTGGCTGGCTTGAATGGTCAAACGCCACCTAATTTATTGAAAGCTTAATCTTGAGAGGTGGGAGTTTTGGTGTCATTGATTGTGGTTTCTTTTACAGCCACCTCGATGCCACCAAATCTATCTGCTACCCAGTTATAAACTTTGCATGCTAACCACAGCAAGCTAAAGCCAATCAAAGCATTCAGAATCAATGCTGAAATCACTGTGAAGCCAGGCAGCTCACCGTCTCTTACAAAAGCAACGAAGAGAGCCAATAAAACAATCGGCACTGAAAAACTCAAATACACCAACACCAATGTCTTGGCCGTATGAAGGGGGTCGACATAGACAATTTCTCTTTTGGTGTGCTTGGTGCTTGGCATTTTATTTTTCGTTGAAAAGGTAAGTGTTGGTTGATTTGCCTGCAATTCTAAACCAAATCTTTAATTCATGTTGCATTGCAATAAAGCTGCTTCACAGTCTTTTATGCTTTAAAGCCCATGTTGTAGGGCTTGTTTAAACCAAGCCTTCGAATAAAACCACCCCAACGGTGTCACCTGCCTGGATATTTTCTTGATCATGGGCCAAAACAATGAAGCAATCTGCTTCACTCATAGAACGCAGAACACCTGACCCTTGGGCGCCTGTGATGCGTACTGTTCTGTTGCCTGTGGCATCAGTAGACAAAATACCTCGCTGAAACTCGGTGCGACCTGGGCGTTTACGAATTGCCTCAACTGTTTTTGCTTGCATCATCGGTGGTGCTACTTGAGTGGCGCCACTCATCGCCAAGAGTGCATTTCTGACAAACTGATAAAAAGTTACCATCACAGCAACAGGGTTGCCGGGCAAACCAAATAAAACTGCGCGATGTTGATCGCCTTGGATTGAGCCAAAAGCCATCGGTCTACCAGGACGCATGGCAATTTTCCAAAAACTCACATCGCCCAGTTCACGCATGATTTGCTTGGTGTAGTCAGCTTCTCCAACTGAAACGCCACCGGAGGTGATCACCGCATCACAAGTCGCTGCTGCTTTACTGAAGGTGGCACGCATCGCATCCGGATCATCTTTTACAACACCAAAATCGTGAAGTTCAACGTTCAAGCGACTCAACATGCCAAACAGGGTGTAGCGGTTGCTGTCATACACGCAGCCATCATCCAATGGCTGTCCAATTGAACGAAGCTCATCACCCGTTGAGAAAAACCCAACCTTGAGGCGACGTTTGACCGACACAGAGCCCATACCCAGAGATGCAATCAAACCCAAATCAGATGGTCTGATGATCTTGCCAGCAGATAAGGCTGCTTGACCAATGGCAAGATCTTCACCTTTCAAGCGGCGGTTATCACCGGCCTTGATCACCGATGATTGAAACTGAATCTGATCACCATCGACTTTGACTAACTCTTGAGGGATGGTGGTGTCACAACCAACAGGCATCACAGCACCCGTCATGATGCGAACGCATTGACCATGACTTACTTGGCCATCAAAAGCATTGCCCGCAAAACCTTTGCCAATCATCGTTAAAGAGGTCACACCATCTTTAACGATGGATGCCCCACTGAAGGCATAACCATCCATGGCTGAATTATCAGCAGAGGGGACATTGATAGGAGGGATGATGTCACTGGCTAAAACACGCCCCAATGAGTCATAAATAGAAACTGTTTCAGTCTCAAGTGACAAAGATGCGGGTCTGACAAATTCATCAACAACTTTACTTGCGACCTCAACCCTTAATGATTCTGGATCATAGTCAGACATGCAAGTGACAACTGAATCAAGGGTGGGTAATGAACTCATCTAGATATTTCTTGTTTTGGCTGATGGAAATATTTAGCCACCGATATAAGACATTTCAACTTTGCGCTTACCTTGCATTTCTGGAGAGCCGCGCAATTCAGAATATCGATCGGTGCGATGAGACCAAACCTGTGCAATGGCATTGCTGATCTCTAAATCTGTTTTGCCAGCACGAAGCAAAGCTTTTAAATCATGACCTTCTGTAGCAAATAAACATAAATACATTTTTCCTTCAGTCGATAAACGAGCCCTTGAGCAATCTTTACAAAAAGCCTGCGTCACACTGGAGATCACGCCAACTTCACCAGACCCATCGACATAGCGCCAGCGCTCAGCGACTTCACCAGGGTAGTTGGGGTCAATATTTGTTAAGGGGAAAGTTTCATGAATTTTGGCAATCACAGCGGCAGAAGGCAGGACTTCTGTCATATTCCAGCCATTGGATGCGCCCACGTCCATAAACTCAATGAAACGCAAAATCACATCACTGCCTTTGAAATGCCTGGCCATTGGAATGATCTCTTGATCATTGGTGCCTTTTTTCACAACCATATTGACTTTGATATTTTTAAAACCAACTTCTCTAGCTGCTTCAATGCCATCCAAGACATCACCAACCGGAAAGCCCACATCATTCATTTGCTGAAAAGTTGCATCGTCTAAACCATCTAAACTGATGGTCATTCTGGTCAAGCCCGCATCTTTCAAAGACTGGGCTTTTTTACGCAACAAGCTTCCGTTAGTGGTCAGTGTTAAATCCAATGGTTGGCCGCTCAAAGTTTTCAGTGGAGCCAACATCTCAATTAGTTTTTCAATGTGCTTGCGAAGCAGGGGTTCGCCACCAGTTAAGCGGATTTTTTCTACGCCGTGCTCGATATAAATTTTGGCCAAACGAACGATCTCTTCGAAACTTAAAAGATCCCCATGAGACAAATAGGGGTAATCCTTGTCAAAGACCTCTTTGGGCATGCAATAGGTGCACCGAAAGTTACAGCGATCGGTGACTGAAATTCTTAAATCATGAAGACGTCGCCCACGGGTGTCGGCGAGCAGGCCATTAGGGTTCAACAGCTGTTCCGGGATGACCGGAACATGACTGTCGATTTTTCTTTGGCGCTCATCAATGAGGGGTATGACTCTTTCTGACATAACGCTCATTGTAGAACTAAGTTCACTTTTCGATGGTTTGTTCTTTTCCGCCAGTTTCTACTAGAACCATAGGACTTGTTGAAACTTCAACAGGCGGCTTTGGCTCACGTGGCGGTGTTGCTATCACTGGTTCAGCAGCAATCTGCACTCGAACTTCTTCTAATTTCTGATGATCGGTATTCACCCAAACCATTCCGGCAGACTCAATCACTGAAGTTAATTCAGACGTTTTTAATGGCTGAAACTCAACTTTTGGCATTGGCGCAGGTACAGGAGTTGGAGCAGGTGCTGGGATTGAAATTGCCACAGGAGCCTCAACAGAAACATTCGCTGGTGCAATGACTGCTGGTGCAACAACTGCTGGTGCGGCAGCTGGTGTGGCAATTGCTGGAGCAGCAGTTGAAGACTCAACATTCATTGAAGTGTTGCTCAATGATTCAGTCGAAGCGCTAACAACGGACGCGCTAGCAACGGATGTAGATGCAGCAACCGCTATAGTTGCAACTGGTACTGAAACATCTGAACCATCATTATTAGCTTCTTGATTATTTTCTGCACGATCGCGACCACGGCTGCGACCACGACGATTGCGACCACGACGACGATCATCACCATCGCCAGCTTCCGCGTTGTTCGGAATTTCAGCGTGCGTCAATAAATCTTTAGGCTGTTCCACTTTTGCATCAGGATTGGCTTCAGGTTTATTTTGACGCTGTTGATTGCGGCCATTGCGTTGATTTGGTTGACGTGCTTCTTTGTTGTCAGCTTTCTCTTCACTATCACGTGGGGTTTGATTGCGTTCACCCGCTTCATTCTTGTTGCGGTTATTGCGATTACGATTGTTACGATTACGGTTGTTACGATCACCATTGCGATCGCCAACTTCACCACGACCACGACCATTACTTGAACGCTTGTCAGTAGATTTAACTTCTTCTCCTCCACCAAACAGTTTCTTGATAAATCCAATCAAACCACCAGAAGATTGTTTTTCACCAGCCGCTTTGCGCTCTGCACGTGGAACGCTGGCAGGGGCGGGCTGACTTGGTCTCACACCTTTGACAGCCGCTTCTTGACGTGGCTTGGCTTCTTCAGCTTTGCGGTTCAAGATGGTGTCAGACTCTAGTTCTTTGCTGGCTTCATCAGCCATCGCATAACTTGCCTTTGGATCATCTAAACGAGGATCGTCATGACGTAAACGATCAAGTTTGTAATGAGGTGTTTCTAAATGCTTGTTAGGTAATAGTAAGACGTTTACTTTGAAACGACTTTCAATCTTGATCACTTCAGCGCGTTTCTCGTTGAGCAAGAACGCTGCGACATCCACAGGCACTTGGCAATGGATGGCGGCTGTATTTTCTTTCATTGCATCTTCTTGAATGATGCGAAGAACTTGCAGCGCTGAGGACTCTGTGTCACGGATGTGACCTGTGCCATTACAACGTGGGCAGGTAACGTTGCTGCTTTCTGATAATGCAGGACGCAAGCGTTGACGTGATAGTTCTAAAAGACCAAAGCGTGAGATCTTACCCATTTGCACGCGAGCGCGATCGTGGCGCAAAGCGTCTTTAAGGCGTTGCTCAACATCTTTTTGATTCTTCGTAGACTCCATGTCAATGAAGTCGATCACGATCAAACCACCCAAGTCACGCAAACGCATTTGGCGAGCCAATTCGTCGGCAGCTTCTAAGTTTGTTCTGGCTGCTGTTTCTTCAATGTCTGAACCACGAGTTGAGCGAGCGGAGTTCACGTCCACAGAAACCAAAGCTTCTGTGTGGTCAATCACGATCGCGCCGCCAGATGGCAGGGTCACTGTACGAGAGTAAGCAGTTTCAATTTGGTGTTCAATTTGAAAACGTGAGAACAAAGGCACATCGTCTTGATATCGTTTAACGCGTGACATGTTGTCAGGCATCACCACAGACATGAAGGAGCTGGCTTGCTCATAAATCTCATCGGTATCGATGAGGATTTCACCGATATCTGGTTGGAAGTAATCTCTGATGGCTCGGATCACCAAGCTTGACTCTAAGTAAATCAATAATGGCGCCTGATTACCGCCGGCAGCTTCGTCAATCGCCGTCCAAAGTTGCATCAAGTAACTCAAGTCCCATTGCAACTCTTCGGCACTTCTACCAATTCCGGCAGTTCTAGCAATAATGCTCATGCCATCTGGAACCGTTAACTGGCCCATGGCTTCACGTAATTCAGTTCGATCTTCGCCTTCGATGCGGCGAGAAACACCACCACCTCTTGGATTATTTGGCATGAGAACCAAATAACGACCGGCCAATGAGATAAAGCTGGTTAAAGCAGCGCCTTTATTGCCGCGCTCTTCTTTTTCCACCTGAACAATGATTTCTTGTCCTTCGCGCAAAGCATCTTTGATGCCTGCTGAACGAACGTCGATACCGTCCTTGAAATAAGCTCTCGAAACCTCTTTGAACGGTAAAAAGCCATGACGCTCTTCACCGTAGTTCACGAAGCAAGCTTCTAATGAGGGTTCAATGCGTGTGATCACGCCTTTGTAGATATTGCCTTTACGTTGTTCACGTCCAGTTGTTTCAATATCAATGTCGATCAGTTTTTGACCATCAACAATGGCTACGCGCAGCTCTTCTTGCTGGGTAGCGTTAAATAACATTCGTTTCATTTAAATCTCCGTCCTGCAGCCAGGCAGCCATCGCGGTGAGCGAAACGGAATTGAAGGGATTGCACGGGGCAATCTCTGTGATGACAAACTTCACTACACTCGCTGACTTATTCTTCTTTGCGGGTCAGCGTGCGCTTAAATTCTTTTATCTGTTTCGCAGTTCGCGGCACTTTGCCAGCTAACTTTGCGTCTCATTAATCAGGGGAGAGGCGAACCCTGGAAATATTTTTGGTTATTTCAAACCCAACTTGGGGCACTACCATGCAAATACTAAATTTGATGTTGCGCAGCAAGATAGGTCATTATATGTCATATGAACAGTAATTCGGTAACCCAACACATTGTTTTATTTGAGGAAGCTGGCCAAAGGCTAGATAATTTCCTGTTTCGCATGGCAAAAGGGGTGCCAAAGACCCATATTTACCGAATTATTCGCTCTGGCGAGGTCAGGGTGAATAAAAAAAGGGCTGATGCGAGCCAAAAAATTCAAGAAGGGGATGTTTTACGCCTACCACCATTGCGAGTTTCTGAGGCAAAAGCCCCGATCAATGAGTTCATTTCGAAGAAGATGAATGCAGAAATAACAATTTTGTATGAAGATGACAGTATTTTAGTGGTAGATAAGCCATCTGGTATAGCCGTGCATGGTGGTTCAGGGGTGTCTTTGGGATTGATTGAGGCCATGAGAGCCCAAAGACCTGACGCTAAATTCTTAGAATTGGTTCATAGGCTTGATCGTGATACTTCTGGCATTTTGATGTTGGCCAAGAAACGCAGTGCTTTGGTTCATCTTCACGAGCAAATTCGTGAAGGGAAGATGGAAAAGCGCTACTTATTAATAGTGCATGGTCAATTGCCGGTCAGTGGCAAATCAATTCCTCTTAAATACCCACTGCTCAAATATTTGCTTCCGAATGGGGAGCGTCGAGTCAGG
>CAMBJN010000058.1 GCA_945867755.1 Polynucleobacter meluiroseus | reverse complement strand
CATCATTAATTGATTAATTAATCGATTGTTTTGCCAAGAAAAAGGCCGCACACTGTGCGGCCTTTTTCTTACCCCTGTTCTTATCACTGTTCTTACCCCAGTTCTTGAGGCAATGACTGATGTGTGATTAATCTAAGTTGCGATCAGTCACAGCACCTTTACTTGCTGAGCTTGCCAAACGAGCATACTTTGCCAAAACGCCACGAGTGTAACGAGGCTTAGGTTGCTTCCAAGCAGCGCGACGCTTGGCGATCTCTTCATCACTCACATTCAATTGAATTAATTGTGTGTGTGCATCAATCGTGATTGAGTCACCTTCTTCAATAAGGGCAATCGTGCCACCCACATAAGCTTCAGGAGCCACGTGGCCAACTACCATGCCCCAAGTGCCGCCTGAGAAGCGACCATCGGTGATAAGGCCCACCGATTCACCCAAACCTTGACCAACCAAGGCTGAGGTAGGGGCTAGCATTTCACGCATACCAGGACCGCCTTTAGGGCCTTCGTAACGAATCACCATCACATCACCAGCTTTGATCTTATTAGCCATGATGGTTGTCATAGCGTCATCTTCAGAATCAAACACTCTTGCAGGACCTGTGATGCTTGGGTTCTTAAGACCAGTGATCTTGGCAACGCAACCTTCTGGAGAGATATTGCCTTTAAGGATAGCTAGGTGACCTTGAGCGTAGATTGGGTTAGCCAATGTCTTGATCACATCTTGATCAGCGCGTGGCACTGAAGGAACGTCTTTCAATGTCTCTGCAATTGTTTTGCCGGTGATGGTCATGCAATCACCATGCAACAAACCACCATCCAACAAAATCTTCATGATTTGTGGGATACCACCAGCTTGGTGCAAATCAGTGGCCAAATATTTGCCAGATGGTTTCATGTCGGCAATGACTGGCACGCGGCGACGCACACGCTCAAAGTCATCAATGGTCCAATCTACTTCAGCTGCACTAGCAATCGCTAAGAAGTGCAACACAGCGTTTGTTGAACCACCAACTGCCATGATCACGCTCACAGCGTTTTCAATCGACTTTTTGGTGATGATGTCACGTGGCTTAAGATCATTTCTGATGGCTTCAATCAACACACGTGCAGATTCAGCAGCACTGTCCACTTTCTCTTGATCCACGTTTGACATAGTTGATGAATATGGCAAGCTCATACCTAGGGCTTCAAAAGAGGAGCTCATGGTGTTGGCTGTGTACATACCGCCACATGAGCCACTGCTTGGACATGAATTCTGTTCAATGCCTTTGAAGTCTTCTTCGCTTAAACGACCTGAGGTGAATTCACCCACGGCTTCAAATGCTGAAACGATATTGAGTTCTTTGCCTTTGTAATGACCAGCTTTGATCGTGCCACCATACACATAAATACTTGGGACATTGGTGCGGGCCATCGCCATCATGCCGCCTGGCATATTCTTATCGCATCCACCAACCACCACAACGCCGTCTTGCCAAAGACCGTTGACACAAGTTTCAATCGAATCTGCGATCACTTCACGAGAAACCAATGAGTACTTCATGCCTTCGGTACCCATGCCCATACCATCAGAGATGGTAGGTGTGCCGAAAATTTGAGAGTTACCGCCACCTGCTTCAATGGCTGCTACTGCAGCATCAGCGAGACGCTGTAAGCCACTGTTACATGGCGTGATGGTTGAGTGACCGTTCGCCACACCAATCATGGGCTTGTTATCAAAATCAGAATCTTTGTAGCCCATCGCGTAATACATCGAACGGTTAGGCGCACGTGCGACACCTTCAGTGATCATTCTTGAGCGCTCATTCATGCGCTTAGGCTTTTTTTGCTCTGACATACAGTATCTCCAAGGGCTAATTTTTAGCAATTTTGTGTGTAAACCGCTATTTTGCCTTTTTTCTAGACTGAACTCACGTTAAAGGGATAAAGCCTTCAAAATACAGGGTAAAGTTGAGTCCATTAATCAAGATTAGCCACAAAAAACAGAAAGAAATGAATGTCAGTCGAGCAAGTAAATAATTGGGATGCCATTGTTGTTGGCGGTGGTGCGGCTGGTTTATTTTGTGCGGGCGTGGCTGGTCAATTAGGGCAGAAAGTTCTGGTTTTAGACCACGCAGAAGTTTTGGGTGAAAAAATCAGAATCAGTGGTGGTGGCAGATGTAACTTCACCAATGTGAATAGCTCCCCGGCCAACTTTCTTTCTATGAATCCTAATTTTGTCAAAAGTGCTTTATCCAGATACAAAGCCAGTGATTTCATAGAATTAGTTAAAAGCTACAACATCCCATTTCATGAAAAGCACAAAGGCCAATTGTTTTGCGATGTATCTGCTAAACAAATCATCGATCTTTTATTTGAAGAATGTAAAAAGGGTGGCGTGGTCATCAGGAACCCAGTCACAGTGACTGACATAAAAAAAATAGATGATCCAGCAGGTGTAACTGAAGATAGTTATTCATGGACGGTTGAAACAGATGCTGGCATTGAAAAAGCCAAAGCTGTTGTGATGGCCACAGGAGGATTACCTGTGCCAGCCATTGGTGCCACTGACTACGCTCTTGATGTAGCAAAGCAATTCAATATACCGGTAGTGAACGTCCGGCCTGCGCTGGTACCTTTGTCCTTCACATCTGATGAGTTTTCTAATTTGAGTGAATTATCGGGCTTGAGCGTTCCTGTGAAAGTGAAGTCTGGAGCAAAGTCTCAGCGCTATGGAACATGCCAGTTCGATGAGGATTTATTGCTCACCCACAAAGGTTTATCAGGCCCAGCCATCTTACAAGGCAGCAGTTATTGGCATGAAGGAGAGGCCATTCATATCAACTGGTGTAACGATGTTGATATTGATGAACTTTTTGACGATGATGCCAACCGTTTAAAACTCACTGAAAACATTCTAGGCAGTGTTTTGCCGCAACGCTTGGCCAAAGCATTTGCTGAGCAAAAGAATTTGATGGGACGCAAGTGGGCTGAAGTTGGTAAAAAAGATCGTCAAGCTTTGAAAGATCTCTTAACCAATTGGGCAGTGAAGCCGGCAGGCACTTTAGGTTGGAAGAAAGCTGAAGTGATGTTGGGCGGAGTTGATACAAAAGCTTTAGATGGTCAAACCATGATGTCCAAAGACAATCCTGGTTTGTATTTCATTGGAGAGTGCATTGATGTGACCGGACATTTAGGCGGGCACAATTTTCAATGGGCATGGGCCAGTGGCTTTGTGTGCGCACATTCACTAGCGAATCAACGCTAGATCGGAAATAGATCGCCTTTTTGAGGAACGATCACATTTTTCCAATGTAGTTCTTGCTTGATCGCTTCTGCGAAACTTGAACTTACGTGTGATTCACCATGAATCACAAACACTTTGCCTGGGGCAGACTTGAATCCTTTGAGCCATCTCAACAGACCTGCTTGATCCGCATGAGCTGATAAGCCGCCGATGGTGTGCACAGAGGCTTTGACAAACAGTTCTTTGCCAAGTACTTTCACAGGATTTACTTTGTCAACCAAGCGTCTGCCCAAGGTTCCCATCGCCTGAAACCCCGTGATGATGATGGCATTTTGACTGTGCGGCAAATTCCAATTCAAGTGGTGAACCACTCTGCCTGCCTCACACATGCCACTGGCAGAAATAATGATCGCACCACCTTTGATTCGATTCAAGGCTTTTGACTCTTCTGCGTCGGCCACAAATTTAAGATCAACCGCCCGATGATTTTTTGCAAACCACTCCAAGGTGCCCTGAGCTTCTTCATCTAAATCATCGAAATACTTTTCAGTGAGATGCGTGGCTGCGGTGGCCATTGGAGAATCAAGCCAAATATTGAGGTGAGGTAAGCGCTTTTGGCGAACCAGTTCAATCAACATCAAGAGTATTTCTTGGGCGCGACCCACGGCAAATGCCGGCATCACAATATTGCCACCGTGTTTCATAGTTTCAGAGATGACTGTCACTAACTCATCTTTGGTGTCATCCAAAGTGCGATGTAATCGATCGCCATAAGTTGATTCGACCAATAAGATATCAGCCGATTCAATCAAGTCAGGATCTGGCATCAAGGGCTGTCCATACATGCCCAAATCCCCTGAAACCACAATACGTTTCTTTTTATCTTCTTGCTCAATATCAATTACCGCGATGGCTGAGCCCAAAATATGGCCTGCATTTCTGAAGTGGGCTTGAATGCCATCAATCGGCTCAAATACTTGCCCATAGTCATAAGCTTTTAGTTGGGAGAGACATTCAGTCGCTTGTTTCACGCTGTATAAAACTTGTGGTAAATCTCCGCGCCATTTACCTAATTTTTGTTTTCTCTCAGCTCGCGAAAAATCACTTTCTTGAATATGAGCACTGTCGAGTAAAAGAATATTTAACAGGGCTTTGGTGGCCTTGGTGCAATAAATCGCGCCCTTGAATCCTTGAGCGCAAAGTCGGGGCAGTAAACCACTGTGGTCAATGTGTGCGTGGGTCAAGATTACGAAGTCTAGATCTGCTGGATTAAAGGGAAGGTCCTCTAGGTTCTTTTCGTCTGCATCTCTGCCGCCCTGAAACATTCCGTAGTCAATCATCAGACAAAACTTCCTTCCCTTGATCACGCCCTCTAAATAATGACGAGATCCAGTGACTTCTCCAGCTGCTCCAAAAAACTTGATATGCATTAATTTCCCTATGGCCTGTTTGACTTAATTGCCCAATGATTTCTTGAGAGTTGTTACGATTGCATCAATATCATTGATGACTGCGGCGCCTTTTAGGTGATCACCATTTAAAAACCCATGTTCGTCTGCCTGTTTTAAGAAAGACAGTAATTGGTCGTAATAGTTACCCCAGTTGGCAATGATGATTGGTTTGGTGTGTGCCCCAACCTGAAGACCCGTCCAAACTTCGAATAACTCATCAAGTGTTCCAAGGCCGCCCGGCAAAATTAAAAAAGCATCTGATTTTTCCATCATCAAACGTTTTCTTTCGATGATGTCATCGACCACAAATAATTCGGTGAGTTGCTGTTGGATGGGTTCACGCGAAGTCAGTCCTTTTGGAATGATGCCAATCACTGAGCCATTTGCTTCTATGGCCGCTTTAGCAACCGCTCCCATCAGGCCTAAGCGACCCCCACCAAAGACTATGCCAAATCCTGCATAACTGAGCTCTCTGCCAATTTCGGCAGTTTTAGCAATCATGTCTAAATTATTACCGTCGCGTGAGCCGCAAAATATACAAATGTTTTTCTTCATGCCTCAAGCATAATCCACTTCTTCCCCTATTTTGAATATAGGGGTGTCTCAGAGTAAGATTTAGGTATTCAGAAGATCAGTCTATAGATATTCAAAGGTATTAATGCTTTCATCCATTTTGGCCATTAGTGCAGGAGCTTCATTGGGAGCAGTGTTGCGCTGGCTATTGAGTTTGGGATTGAACGCTGTTTGGGCGACTATGCCATTAGGTACTTTGGCAGCTAACTTGATAGGCGCCTACCTGGTTGGACTCTTGATGAGTCTCCTAGAGGCTCATGCAGGAATGTCGGCTGAATGGAAATTGTTTTTGATCACTGGTTTTTTAGGCGGCTTGACCACCTTCTCAGCCTTCAGCGCTGAAGTTGTGGCTATTTTGCAATCAGGAGCTTATGTTCGCGCATTTGCGACTGTTGCTCTTCATCTATTAGGTTCCTTAGCTCTGACCATTTTGGGCATTGCTAGCTACCATTGGTTTAAGTAATATTTTTTATAAAACTCTAAGGACACAAGCATGATTTTAGAAATTGTTGACATCAGCATTGACCCAGCTAAAAAAGCTGATTTTGAAAAAGCAGTGGCAGCAGGTATTACTGATGCGATTGCTCCAGCTAAAGGATTTTGTGGTTATAAGTTAAATGCTGGTGTTGAAAAGCCAGGCCGTTATATTTTGATGATTTACTGGACAACGCTTGAAAATCACACTGTTGATTTCAGAGAGTCAGAGGCTTTCACTCGTTGGAGAGGTCATGTGGGGCCATTCTTCTTGAACCCACCCAATGTTGAACATTTCACCTTGGCACACAAGTCTTAAGAATTGTTCATGAGATTTCTGGTCTTGCTTTAAGGTCAGGGGAAGTAAAGAAAAGAAAAGAAAAGGGGCTTAATTAAGCCCCTTTAACTTTTTAAGAACGCCAATCAATGATTGATCAAGCTTCCATGATTGGAATTTGTTCAATCTTTGTTGCGTTTTCTTGCTCAACATAACGTGCAATGAAAGCACCGTTGCTGTTCATTGGAAGTTTTGCCCAGACTGTGTAACCTGCGCCAGGCACAACACGCATCGGCTCGCCTTTTTGGCTGAAAATTTCTTCAATGACAAAATCAGTGTTACCACTTGGTTGAATGATTTCTAATTTATCGCCAACTGAGAAGCGGTTCTTGACTTCAATCTTGACCAATTGTTTTTCATTGTCAACGTCAATCACATTACCAACATAAAGACTGCGACCTGAAAGTGAGAAACCGCGCAAATAATTTTGTTGATCTTTGTCAGGGTGGCGGACATAGAAACCATCTGTGTACCCGCGATTGGCCAAACCTTCTAGGTGACCCATCAATACTGGATTGAATGGTCGACCAGCCACAGCATCATCAATCGCAGAGCGGTAGGCTTGAGCTGTTCTTGCCACGTAGTAAGGAGATTTGGTTCTGCCTTCAATCTTGAAAGAATCAATGCCCATTTCAGTGAGGCGTTGAACGTGTTCAATCGCGCGCAAATCTTTTGAGTTCAAGATGTAAGTGCCGTGCATGTCTTCTTCAATTGGCATCCACTCTCCTGGGCGATTACCTTCTTCTAGAAGATAGATGTCGCCCGTAGCGTCTTCACTGGCTTTGGCTACTTTGTAGTCCCAGCGGCATGAGTTAGTGCATGTGCCTTGATTAGGATCACGATGGTTGAAGTAACCAGACAGTAAGCAGCGGCCCGAGTAAGCAATACACAAAGCACCGTGAATAAATACCTCGACTTCCATTTCTGGGCAGTCTTGACGCACCGCTTCGATTTCATCAAGAGATAACTCTCTTGAGAGAATCACTCGGCTAACACCCACTGAACGCCAAAACCTTGCAGCCTGACCGTTCACTGTGTTGGCTTGAACTGATAAATGGATCGGCATATCTGGCCAATTTTCTCTGGCCAACATGATCAAACCAGGATCTGACATGATCAATGCATCTGGCTTCAGTGCAATCACAGGCTCCATGTCTTTGACATAGGTGCGGGTTTTTCCGCCATGCGGGAAGATGTTTGAAACCAGGTAAAAGTTCTTGCCTTGAGCATGAGCTGTCTCGATGCCTTCGCGCAAAACTTCAATATTGCCGAAGTCATTGTTGCGAACGCGCAAGGAATATCTTGGCTGGCCAGCATAAACGGCCGTCGCACCAAATTCGAAGGCGGTGTTGAGCATGGTCAGGCTACCAGCAGGGGATAAAAGTTCAGGTGTTTTCATAGCCCGTATTTTAGGCGTTTTCAGGGCTTTTTGCCCGTTAAGCCAATCTTTTGGCTAGGGGTATTTCAGATTGTGAGCAAAAAAAGCTCTTAATTGAGGCAAAAACTTAAAAAAGGGGAAGGAGTAAGAGGGGGTTGCCCGATCTATTTGCTTGGGGCAACTATCTAGAACCGCTCATTCGGCCCAAGATGTCGCCATTGGCCAACAGGAAGACTGCTCAAAGGAATTTGCCCAATGCGAATACGTTTTAGACCAATCACTTTTAAGCCAACCAACTCACACATGCGACGGATTTGACGTTTTTTACCTTCACGCAAAACAAAGCGCAATTGATCGGTATTCTGCCAACTCACTTTCGCCGGCTTCAGAGCTTCATCATCCAGTTTTAAACCGTGATTGAGGAGTCGCATACCCTCTTCAGTCAAAGTGCCTTCAACACGTACCAAATACTCTTTTTCAATGGGGCTGTTTTCACCAATCAATAATTTGGCAATGCGGCCATCTTGAGTTAGCACCAATAAGCCACTTGAATCGATATCCAAACGACCTGCAGGTGCTAGACCGCGGGTATTGAACTTGCCAGGAAGATTCGCTGATAACTGATGCACAAATTGATTTTCTGGCGTGATCAGGGTGGCTGCAGGTTTGTACTCTCGATCTTCATCAAAATGAGAAATGTAACCAACTGGTTTATTGAGAATGATGGTGTAGCGACGAGCCTGCTGTG
>CAMBJN010000057.1 GCA_945867755.1 Polynucleobacter meluiroseus | reverse complement strand
TCCTGCCACCATGTCTAAAACAACGTTGACACCTTTGCCATTTGTAAAGGATTTAACTTCTTCAACAAAATCTTGGGTACGGTAGTTGACCGCTAATACAGCACCCAGTTCTCTGCAAGCCTCAGCTTTTTCATCACTGCCCACAGTCACAAGCACATCATGACCTAAAGCAGTCACCAACTGAATGGCTGTTACACCAATGCCACTACTACCACCATGAACCAATAAAACTTCTTTGCCTCGGCCATCTAAACCCAAACGACCACGATCAAAAACGTTGCTCCAGACGGTGAAGAATGTTTCTGGAATACTCGCAGCTTCAACATCCGAGAAACCTTTGGGTGCTGGCAAACATTGCGCCAATGGAGCAATGCAATACTCCGCATACGCACCACCAATCACTAGAGCGCAAACCCGACTACCCACTTCCAAACTAAAAAAATTATCAGGGTGTGCAATATCGCCACCGATGATTTCACCTGCCAATTCCAAACCCGGTAAATCTGTTCCGCCCGGAGGGACAGGATAAAAACCTTGACGTTGTAAAACATCAGGACGGTTAACCCCCGCAGCTCTGACCCTGATCAATACCTGACCAGAACCAGGAAGTGGCAAGACCAAGTCAGGTCTTGTCACCGCCTTTAAAACTTCAGGGCCACCATATTGGCTGATTTCAACAGCACGCATGCCGTATTAGCTCGCTTACTTTAAATGCGCTTATTGCTGTTCAGCTTGATCTGCAGGCGCAACATCAGCTTGTGGAGCAGCGCCATTCAAAGGAGCAATGCTTGTTCCTTCGTCAGCACATGCAGCCTTCAATGACAAACGCAAACGTCCGCGCTCATCAGCAGCCAATAACTTAACACGCACCACTTGACCTTCTTGCAAGTAATCTTTCACATCTTTCACGCGCTCATTAGCAATTTCTGAAATATGCAATAAACCATCTTTACCTGGGAGAATGTTGATCAATGCGCCAAACTCAAGCAACTTCACAACTGGGCCTTCGTAGATCTTGCCTACTTCAGCTTCAGCAGTAATGCCTTCGATACGACGCTTGGCTTCTTCCATGCCTTCAGCACTGGTTGAAGCAATGGTTACAAGACCGTCATCAGTGATATCAATGCTAGTACCAGTTTCTTTTGTCAAAGCCTGGATGGTTGCGCCACCCTTACCGATCACTTCACGGATCTTGTCTGGATGAATCTTGATTGTCACCATGCGCGGAGCGTGCTCAGATAGCTCTGTGCGAACACCACTCATTGACTCTTGCATCTTGCTCAAAATATGCAAACGACCTTCTTTGGCTTGAGCTAATGCAACCTGCATGATCTCTTTGGTAATACCTTGTACTTTGATATCCATCTGCAATGCAGTGATACCGTTTGATGTACCAGCCACCTTAAAGTCCATGTCGCCCAAGTGATCTTCATCACCCAAAATGTCTGTCAACACAGCGAAACGATTGCCATCCAAAATCAAGCCCATCGCTACACCAGCCACGTGGGCCTTAACAGGAACACCAGCATCCATCATCGCTAAACAGCCGCCACAAACAGAAGCCATTGAAGATGAACCATTTGACTCAGTGATTTCTGAAACAACACGCAAGCTGTATGCAAACTCTTCTGCGCTTGGTAAAACTGGAATCAAAGCACGCTTGGCTAAACGACCGTGGCCGATTTCGCGACGCTTTGGGCTACCAACACGGCCTGTTTCACCAGTGGCAAACGGAGGCATGTTGTAGTGGAACATGAAACGATCACGTTGCTCACCTTCTAAAGCATCAATGATTTGTTCATCGCGCGCTGTGCCCAAAGTTGCAACCACCAAACCTTGTGTCTCACCACGTGTGAACAATGCTGAACCGTGAGTACGTGGCAATACGCCCGTACGAATTTCAATTGGACGAACAGTGCGTGTATCACGACCGTCAATGCGTGGCTCACCGTTCAATACCTGACTACGAACAATCTTTGCTTCGATGTCAAACATGATGTTGTTAGCTTCAACTTCATCAAATTCACCAGCTTCAGCCAATTTTGTCATCACATCTTTTGTCACTTCTTTCAACTTGCTTGTGCGAGCTTGCTTTTGACGAATTTGGTACGCTTCACGCAAACCAGCTTCAGCCAATGCAGTCACTTTAGCAATCATTGGCTCATTCTTAGGAGCTGCTTGCCAATCCCACTCAGGCTTACCGCCTTCGCGCACTAAATCATTGATCGCATTGATCGCTGTTTGCATTTGCTCATGACCATAAACAACCGCGCCCAACATGATCTCTTCTGACAACTGATAAGCCTCAGACTCAACCATCAACACAGCAGCTTGAGTACCAGCAACAATCAAATCTAATTCACTGGTCGCTTGCTCAGTGCGTGTTGGGTTCAACATGTATTGGCCATCTTTATAACCAACGCGAGCGGCGCCCACTGGACCACTGAATGGAATGCCTGAAACAGCCAAAGCTGCTGAAGCACCAATCAATGCAGGGATGTCTGCAGGCACGTCAGGGTTGATCGATACCACATGAATCACTACTTGCACTTCGTTCAAGAAACCTTCTGGGAACAAAGGACGCAATGGGCGATCGATCAAACGAGAAATCAATGTTTCGCCTTCGGAAGGACGACCTTCACGACGAAAAAAACCGCCAGGGATCTTGCCGGCAGCGTATGTCTTCTCTAAATAATCAACTGTGAGTGGGAAGAAGTTTTGACCTGGCTTGGCATTTTTTGCGCCAACCACTGTTGCCAAAATCACTGTGTCATCCACATCAACTAAAACTGCACCACCTGCCTGGCGAGCAATCTCACCAGTTTCCATACGAACAGTGTGTGAACCCCATTGAAAACTCTTTACTACTTTATTAAACATCGTCATTTCTGTATATCTCCAATCAACATTTGCCATAGAAAATCAGCGCTATGGCAGCACTGGAGCAATTAGTGGCTTTGCGGAGTAAGGATGCCATTCCAAAGAAAGGCTCAGAGAGGATAGTTAACCTGTCTTTGGAATGACACGGGTCCTGTACTGCGAGCAGCCACCGACCGCTCTAAACGATAATGCCTGCCAAAGTCAAACTGAGGCAGGCATCGTCGGAATTACTTACGTAGACCGAGCTTATCAATCAAAGCGCGATAACGATCAAAATCTTTAGACTTCAAATAGTCGAGTAAACGACGGCGACGGCTGACCATCTTCAACAAGCCACGACGGCTGTGATGATCTTTAGCATTTGCTTTGAAGTGAGGTGTTAAATCATTGATGCGAGCAGTTAACAAAGCAACTTGAACTTCAGGACTGCCTGTGTCATTTGCTGCACGTGCGTTATCTTTAACAATAACGGCTTTATCAGCTGTAAGAATAGCCATTTTTAAACTCCATACTTGCGAACAAACGAGCTTGAGATTCAATAAGTTATTGGACTCTTACCCGATATGTCGTGCGAATTGTTGTAAAAACCCGAAAGTTTTGATTCTCTTTTACTTATTAAAGGAATCAATCATTTCGGCACTTTTTGAGAAATTCCCAGAAAGTGCCGAAATTATAGCTTATTTGGGCTTAAACAGCCATCTGGGCGTTCAATTTCTGCGCAGCTGGGTCATATAACTTATTCAAAGCTGCCAAATAAGCCTTGGCTGAAGCGGCCACAATGTCCGGATCTGTGCCAACGCCGTTCACAATCCGTCCACCCTTGGCAAGACGAACCGTGACTTCACCCTGAGACTCAGTTCCGGTCGTTATCGCATTGACCGAGTACAACAACTGCTCAGCCCCGCTTTTGACCTTGGATTCGATCGCATTCAAGGTTGCATCCACTGGGCCATTACCCTCAGCCTCAGATGTGAACTCCTCTCCACCTGATTTAAAAGTAACCCTGGCAAAAGGTCTTTCTCCTGTTTCAGACCTTTGTGCCATTGAGATAAAGCGGTAGTGGTCACTAGCCTCTTGGGCGTTATTGCCTACGATGGCTGTGATATCTTCATCAAAAATCTCTGCTTTTTGGTCTGCCAAAGTCTTGAATCTAGAGAAAGCATCATTCATATCGGCCTCAGAATCCATCTCGATGCCCAATTCTTGCAAACGCTGTTTAAATGCGTTTCGGCCAGACAATTTGCCCAAAACGATCTTATTGGCAGCCCAACCCACATCTTCAGCTCGCATGATTTCGTAGGTATCACGAGCTTTCAAAACACCGTCTTGATGAATCCCTGAGGCGTGAGCAAAGGCATTGGCTCCAACCACTGCTTTATTCGGTTGAACCACAAAACCAGTGATCTGAGAGACCATCTTAGAAGCTGGCACGATTTGAGTCGTATCAATACGCACTGACAAATCAAAGTAATCTTTGCGAGTTTTGATGGCCATCACAACTTCCTCTAAAGAAGTGTTACCGGCACGCTCACCCAAACCATTGATAGTGCATTCGACTTGACGAGCTCCACCGATCTTGACGCCTGCCAATGAATTGGCAACGCCCATACCCAAGTCGTTGTGGCAATGAACAGACCAAATGGCTTTATCAGAGTTAGGGATGCGCTCACGCAATGTTTTGATGAAGTTGCCATAAAGCTCAGGCACAGCATAACCAACCGTGTCAGGTACGTTGATGGTTGTAGCGCCCTCTTTGATCACAGCTTCAAGCACGCGACACAAAAAATCTACTTCAGAGCGATAACCATCTTCTGGTGAAAACTCAACATCATTGGTGTGATTGCGCGCAAAGCGCACAGCAGCCTTGGCTTGCTCAAACACCTGGTCAGGCGTCATGCGCAACTTCTTTTCCATGTGCAATGCTGATGTAGCGATGAATGTGTGAATGCGCTTAGAGTTGGCACCCTTCAAAGCATCTGCGGCTCGGGTGATATCTTTTTCGTTGGCGCGTGCCAAAGAGCAAACCGTTGAATCTTTGATGACCTGGGCAATGGCATTGATCGCCGCAAAGTCTCCATCAGAGCTGGCAGCAAAACCTGCCTCAATCACGTCCACGCGAAGACGCTCAAGCTGCCTTGCAATTCTGACCTTTTCATCTTTGGTCATTGAGGCACCAGGTGATTGCTCACCATCTCTCAAAGTGGTATCAAAAATAATCAATTTATCTGTCATGACTTGCTCCCGGACTTACAAAATTTTCTAAATAAAAAAACCCCAGTAGGACTGGGGTTCGTGTTGTTTGCTTTGAATCTAAAGTTTAAGCGTGCACAGACCCCAGGTTTTGACCTAGTTCTAAAAGTAGCAGCAGTGAAAAATTTGTATTCATAAACCCTAATATACACAAAAAATGAATTAATTGTCAGAAAGCATATCTGAAGCTTTTTTCTTACGCAAGACAATCTTTTGCCAAATCCAAAAAACATAGCCCGAGATGGCGTAAGCCACAAATAAACCAAACAGGGCCACAGGTGGGTCGCTGGATACCAAAACAAATCCCAAGATCACCAAAATCATCACGCCAAAGGGGGCTCTGTAGCGCACATCCAATGCTTTACCGCTGTAGAACATGGCGTTTGAAACCATCGTGATACCCGCATAAATGGTCAAAACGAACATGACCCAAGGCAAAGCCAACTCTTGAACATGCAATTTGTTATCCACCGCCAACCAGACAAAGCCGGCAATCAAAGAAGCGGCGGCTGGGCTTGGTAAGCCTTGGAAAAAGCGTTTATCAACCACACCGATATTGGTATTGAATCGTGCCAAGCGTAAGGCGGCGCCCGCACAGAAGATAAATGCGGCCAACCAGCCCCATTTACCCAAATCTTTTAAAACCCACTCATAGGCAATCAATGCCGGTGCCACGCCAAAAGAGACCATATCCGTTAATGAGTCGTACTGCTCACCAAAGGCACTTTGGGTATTGGTCATACGGGCAACGCGACCATCCATGCCATCCATGACCAAAGCCACAAAAATGGCAATCGCAGCAATTTCAAAACGTTGGTTCATGGCTTGCACAATGGCAAAGAAACCACAAAATAAATTGGCGGTCGTGAAAGCATTGGGTAATAAGTAGATGCCACGATTACGTGGTCGACCTAGATTCTCTTGATCAGGGCCAGCCCAATCATTGCGACGCAAAGGCGTCACATTGCTGGGTAAGTTTTTAGTTAATCTTGGTTTTCTACGTCGAAATGTCGTCATAGACTACTTTTTAGTCCAATCCCGGCAATTTGGCTAGTACCGTGCTAGTTGCTGATACTTTATCGCCAACACTGACCAATGGCTCTGCAGTCAGAGGTAGATAGACGTCCACCCTTGAGCCAAAACGGATAAAACCATAACGCTCGCCCTTTTTAATCTTATCGCCTAAATGTGCGTAGCAAAGAATTCTGCGGGCAATCAAGCCGGCCACTTGAACCAATGTGATGGTTTGACCATTGGCGTCAATCACCATAGCATTGCGTTCATTTTCTGTGGATGCTTTATCAAAATCAGCATTCACAAACTTACCTGGGAAATACTCAATGCGTTTGATCATGCCATTCACAGACGAACGATTGGAATGGACATTGAACACATTCATGAAAATACTGATCTTGAGCGCTTCACGATTGGCATATGGATCAAATCCTTTTTCAACAATGATGACTCGACCATCAGCTGGCGATAAGACCGCATCTTTGGTCAGGGGAATCGGACGACCTGGGTCTCTGAAAAATTGGACCACAAAAATAAAAATAATCCAGAAAGGCCAAGACCATACCCACCCTGCGGAGGAATGAATCATTAACAATACAAAACCCGCGATGGCCACATGCGGCCATCCTTCTTTTGCAATCACCGGATGCGGGTAATGAACTGCCATGTGGTTTCTCTTTCTGGATATTTTTATTTATTTAAGGACTAGTCTTGGTTTTGCTTAGTTCTTGCTTTGATCAACTAACTTGTTCTTAGCAATCCAAGGCATCATCGCGCGCAATTTAGTACCAACTATCTCAATCTCATGCTCTGCATTCAAGCGACGACGGGAGATTAATGTAGGTGCACCTGCTTTGTTTTCCAAGATGAAGCTCTTTGCGTATTCACCAGTTTGAATATCTTTCAAACACTGACGCATTGCATTCTTTGTATCTTCAGTCACAATACGTGGGCCAGTCACATACTCACCGTACTCAGCGTTATTTGAGATTGAGTAGTTCATGTTGGCGATACCACCTTCGTAGATCAAGTCAACAATCAACTTTAATTCGTGCAAGCACTCGAAGTAGGCCATTTCTGGGGCGTAACCTGCTTCAACCAAAGTTTCATAACCAGCCTTGATCAATTCAACTGCGCCACCACAAAGAACGGCCTGCTCACCGAACAAGTCAGTTTCAGTTTCTTCACGGAAGTTTGTTTCAATGATGCCGGCACGACCACCACCGTTGGCTGTTGCATATGACAAAGCCACATCACGTGCTGAACCAGTTGTGTTTTGATGAACAGCGATCAAATGAGGCACACCACCACCTTGTGAATATGTACCGCGAACTGTATGACCAGGTGCCTTAGGAGCAATCATGATCACGTCCACGTCTGCACGAGGAATTACTTGACCGTAGTGAACGTTAAAGCCGTGAGCAAATGCCAACGCAGCGCCTGCCTTGATATTTGGAGCAACTTCTTTGTTGTACACCTCAGCGATTTGCTCATCCGGCAACAACATCATCACAACGTCTGCGCCTTTAACAGCTTCAGCCACTTCTTTAACTTGCAAACCTGCGTTCGCAGCTTTGCTCCAAGAAGCGCCGCCTTTGCGTAAACCAACAGTTACTTTCACACCAGAATCATTCAAGTTCTGTGCGTGGGCATGGCCCTGTGAACCGTAACCAATGATTGTTACTTGCTTACCTTTGATCAAAGATAAGTCTGCGTCTTTATCGTAAAAAACTTTCATGCTATTTCCTATGTAATTTCAGTTGTTTGTTTGTTAAAAAGTTATACCTTCAAGATACGCTCACCGCGACCAACGCCAGAACAACCAGTTCGGACTGTTTCCAAAATGGCAGTGCGGTCTGTGGCTTCAATGAATGCATCTAATTTACTGCTGTCTCCAGTCAGCTCGATGGTGTAAGACTTATCGCTGACATCAATGATACGACCGCGGAAAATGTCCGTAATGCGTTTCATTTCTTCGCGCTCCTTACCAACAGCTCTGACCTTGATCAACATGAGCTCACGCTCAATGTGAGGACCATCAGTCAAATCAATCACCTTC
>CAMBJN010000056.1 GCA_945867755.1 Polynucleobacter meluiroseus | reverse complement strand
GGCTTTACAACATCTTTGCTTGCGCTGGGCTTTTCTTGTTTGACTTCAATTTTAGAAGTCATGGCTTTGGCAGATCTTGGAGGCGCCACACGAATCACTTGATCGACTTCAATTTGATTCATGTCAGCAATATTGTTCCATTCAGCAATGTCACGGTGTGATTGACCATGATCCAAGGCAATTCGCAATAAGGTATCGCCACGTTTGATGCGATAAAAACCTGCCTGAACTGGTTCTAAACTGGCACCCTTACCGCCCGAACGATCAACCACTGGTGCAGGTGTTGAACGCGTGGCGCAACCTGACTGAAATACAACAGTCGATATAGCCAAAGAAACAATCAATAAACGAGAAAAATTCATAAGTTCACAGCAGTCAATGACTAATTAAATAGCAGTTAAATTACACAATACCTGATTGTAAAGGCACAAAAAATACTTCTTCAAGAACCGTTCTTTGATAACGCTGAGAACTGACCCGCTCAACGACCACCAATTGCTGTTCTTCTTCATTTTTAGCCACGGGCGCTACCAAGCGACCGCCAATGGCGAGTTGATCTAATAATGGATCTGGGATACCCAAACCAGCGGCTGCCAAGATGATTCCATCAAAAGGGGCGGCTTGCGGCAAGCCTCTGATGCCATCACCGTACACCAAGCGCAAATTCGGAATTCTGAAAGGCCTTAGTTTTGCTCTGGCCTGCTCATGCAAAGGCTTGATGCGCTCAATTGAATACACCTCTTCGGCCAGCAAGCTCAAAATAGCCGCCTGATAGCCACAACCCGTGCCAATTTCCAGGACCTTACCAAGGTCTTTTTTTGGACGCATCAATAGTTCAATCATGCGCGCCACCACTGATGGCTTTGAAATTGTTTGTTGATGTCCAATAGGCAATGCTGAATCTTCATAGGCTCTTGCATCAAGAGCATGGTCAATGAACGCATGACGCGGTACGGTTGCGATTGCTTCCAATACATGGCGGTTGCGCACACCGCTAGCAGCAACTTTTTCTGCTAATTGAAGGCGCGCCTTATCGAACATGGGATCTTTTTTAACCACAACTACCCTATTAAATTAATTTTTCTGCCACTGAGACTGGATCATTTTTTCACGGGTTTTGAGATGGGATAAATCCAACTGCAAAGGAGTGATCGAAACCTGTCCTTGATTGATCGCATGAAAATCAGTTCCCTCAGTGGCATCTCTTGCGTCCCCTGGAGGCCCGATCCAATAAATAGGTTCACCACGTGGGTTGTTCTGCATGATGACATTTTGTGAGTGATGCCTGTTACCCAATCTGGTCACTCGCCATGACTTGAGAGATTCATAAGGTAGGTTGGGAATATTAACGTTCAGTAATGTGGGCTTTTCACCGGCAGCTAAAACACCATCGACTGGCGCGCTGATCTGTTGCATGACAATATCTCTAGCGATCTGAGCGGCATCATCCAGCCTTGCCCAACCTTTGGCTACCTGAGAAAAAGCAATTGCTGGAATACCAAACATCACTCCCTCAATGGCAGCAGCCACGGTACCTGAATAAAGAACGTCTTCACCCATGTTTTCACCTTGATTGATACCAGAAACCACCAAATCAGGTTTTGAATCCAATAAACCAGTGAGCGCAATATGAACGCAATCAGTTGGCGTGCCGCTCACATACAAAAAATTATCTCTATCGCCGCCAGCCATGCGATTGACTGTGAGTGGACGAGATAATGTCAATGAATTAGATGCCCCACTATGATTTTGCTCTGGTGCAATCACCGTGATCTTGCCCAAAGGGCGAAGTGCATTCACCAAAGCCAATAAGCCAGGAGCCAGATAACCATCATCGTTTGCGATCAGAATGTGCATGAAATCCTAAAATTAACTAACCGAGCGACGATCCATCATCGCTCTTGCTAAGGTGCTGGCATCAACATACTCGAGCTCACCACCCACTGGAACACCTCTTGCAATTCTTGATACCTTGATGTCGCGCACCTTCATGATTTCACCAATGTAGTGGGCGGTTGCCTCACCTTCGCTGGTGAAGTTGGTAGCCAAAACAACTTCTTTGACGGGTTCCGGACTTTTCTCTACACGCTCGATCAATCGATCCAAATGAATTTCATTTGGGCCTAAGCCGTCCAAAGGGGATAGTCGGCCCATCAAAACAAAATACAAACCTTTGTAAGTCAGAGTTTGCTCAACCATCAATTGATCTGCTGGGGTTTCAACCACACACAAAATACTTGCATCACGTCTCTCATCAGAGCAAGTACTACAAATGTTTAATTCTGAAAAAGTGTTGCACGATGAACAGTGTTGAATATGATTGACCGCATCAAGCAAACTTTGACCTAATACGGCAGCACCATTGCGGTCGTGCTGCAAAAGATGAAAGGCCATTCGTTGTGCAGACTTAGGACCAACGCCTGGCAAAGCTCTCAAAGCTTGCACCATCCGTTGTAAAGCATCTTGAGTTTGATCAGGTGATCTATTTTCTGACATCGTAACTATTCGCTAACAATCTCAAAATGGTAATTTAAAGCCCGGTGGCATCGGCATACCAGCCGTCGCACCAGACATCTTTTCACTCGACACCTGCTCGATTTGGCGATAAGCATCTGCATAAGCAGTCACCAATAAGTCTTCAAGCATTTCTTTGTCATCCATTGCGCTATCCGCAATCTCGACACGCTTTAATGCATGCTTACCTGTCATCGTTACTTTGACAGAGCCACCCGCAGCCTGACCAATGACTTCTAGAGCTTCAAGTTCAGCTTGAGCGCGCTTCATATTTTCTTGCATCTGCTGAGCTTGCTTCATCAAGCCAGCAATATTACCTTTCATCATGCTTTATTTCTCCGAATGAGTGTTTGGTTTTATGGGTTGTTATTGAATGGGGCGAATACTGCCGGGCACGACTGTGGCACCGAATTCAGCTTGAATCGTTTTCACAAAATCATCGTTAGCAATCGATTCTTCGGCCCCCTCTTGTTTTTCTTGTTTGATCTTTGCCTCTACTGCTGCAATCGAGTGATTGGCTTTACCGGTTTCAATCAAAATAGTGACAGATTTACCAAGATAACTAGATAAAGCCTCCTGCAGACGCAGGACATTTTCTTTGTTAGCCAGTTGGGGCATTCCGACAATCACAGTGGCTTTCGCTGCATCACCCCTCTCATTCCAGCTTTGCAGCTCCGTTTGAAACGCTAATTGTTGTAATAAGCCTCTAACTGGCAAAGCTTTCATCCATGACTGCCAATCTGGATCTTCAGAATTGATAGTCATGGCAGATGGCTTGACTGCTGCAGTTGATTGAGGTGCTGACTGAGCCTGTGCTTCTTGGGGAGTTGGAATTGCTATGGGGGCTGCAGTAGTTTTAACTGAATGATTGGCAACATTGGCCACTGCTTTAGCAGCAGAACTGATTGAACTCCCACCTGCTTTTGGTGTTTGATTTGATTTAGTTGAACCAGATCCATCACCAGGTTTAAAGGTTAACATCCTGAGAAGCGCCATCGTAAAACCAGTCTGCTCATCTGGCGCCAAAGAAAGATCTGGGCGACTGGTGATAGCAATTTGGTAATACAACTGAATATCTTCTTTATTAAATTGTGAGGCTAAGCGTCGAACCTCGGTTGCTTCAGGCCAATCATCCAAAACTGCTGATGGAACAGTTTGACCGACTGCAATTTTTTGCAATAAAGAGGCAAGGTCTTGGAGGGCAAGAGAAAAGGATGAGCTTTTAGCAGCCATTTCATCGGCAATAGTAATCAATGCGTCACCATCACCAGTTCTCAATGCATCCAAAATTTGAATTAAGTATGTTTCATCCAAAGTGCCCAACATGGCCCGAACCGCAGACTCACTCACAGGTCCTGCAGCGTAAGCGATTGCCTGATCAGTCAAAGATAAAGCATCGCGCATTGATCCCTGAGCCGCCTTAGCCAAAATTCGCAATGCGCCAATTTCTGACTTCACTTGCTCAGACTCTAGAATTTTTTCCAAATGCTCAACAATTGAAGGTATTGGCATTTGTTTTAAATTGAATTGCAAGCAACGCGATAAAACTGTTACGGGGATCTTTTGTGGATCAGTGGTCGCCAAAATAAACTTCACGTGAGGCGGTGGCTCTTCTAAAGTTTTCAGCATGGCATTGAATGCATGACCAGTCAGCATGTGGACCTCGTCAATCATGTAGACCTTGAATCGGGCGCTGCTTGGAGCGTACATGGCTTTTTCAAGCAATTGAGCCATATCGTCAACGCCACGATTACTCGCTGCATCCATTTCTATGTAATCAACATAACGTCCTGCATCAATCTCTGTACAAGCTGGGCACTTGCCGCAAGGCTGAGAAGTCATTTGGCCTTGGCCATCTGCACCAGTGCAATTCAAGGCCTTAGCCAAAATACGAGAAATGGTTGTTTTACCAACACCCCTGGTGCCCGTGAATAACCAGGCCTGGTGCAAACGTTGTTGATCAAGGGCATGAGTCAAAGCCTTGACCACGTGTTCTTGGCCAACTAAGGTTGAAAAATCTCTTGGGCGCCACTTTCGGGCTAAAGCTAATGCAGTCATATTGTCATTCTACAAGTAGAAGGCAGTAGAATGTCAGAGGACGGGCCTCCTCGCATGGTGGCTTGGTAACCTGGTCAGGTCGGGAACGAAGCAGCCAAAGCCAAGTACTGCCAGTGCCGAGGGTCAGGCTCGTCCACCTACTGAGCTGTTTAATCAAGAGTTTTTTACTCAAAGCTTGATCCAATCATTGTTCATTTAGCATCACTCAACTCTAAAACATCTCCATTTGCACCCAATAAATAGCTTTTTACTGGCTTGTCTGGTCTCAACTTTGCAACGCATTCTCTGTAAGTGCTCATTTGAGAATCGTATTTTGCAAACAGCTCCCTCCTTGGATGTGGAATCGATAACTTGTAGTCCAAGATAATCAGCTCGCTTGGCAACTCAATCAAGCGATCAATTCTGAGTAATCTCCCATTAGAGTCAGCAATATCCAACTCCTCCCATGAGGCTTGAATTATTGGGTCAAAGAAAAAGTGTTTGGTTTTTTCTGAATTCAACACATTAAAAGCGCAGCGCCTTGCTTCAGGTGCCAACTCAGGACTGATATTGAGCCAAGCAACTATTTCTTCTGCGCTCGGTATATGTGATGAGTCTGAGATGCCAGCACGCATCACATGCTCCATCACAGCGTGGAAAGCCACTCCTAGATCAATCATGTTTTGCTGCTCAACACCCACTAATTCTTCATCAAAACGGATATTGGTGTTTGGTTCACCACGCCACAAGACATTGAAATCAGCAAAAGATTGCTCGATATCAGTATTTGCAGATAAAGAATTTTTATCGGTCAGAATGGTTGGCAACTCTGGTGAATCAGGCATCAATTCAACGCCCGCTCTTGCCATGCGGTCATACCAACTATTCTTGGCAATCGCTGCCTCACTCTTTGAGTCCCCTTTATTGGCAGACCCGGATATGTAAACAGCCTCTTTTGCTCTGGTCAATGCAACATAAAGCAGATTCCAATTTTCGATTTGGGTAATTTGTTCTTCTTGCTCTCTGAGAAATTCGCGCGCCGGATCTTTGGGTTTAGCGGAAAAAATTGGAGAAATATGATCAGGGGCATCGCTGCCCGGCAACCAACTCATCAAAACACCCACGTTATCCTTGCCAGACTTGTTTGTATTGGTGTTCATCAAGAATACAAAGCGAGATTCAAGACCCTTAGCAGCATGAATGGTTAAGACTTTGACGCGTTTCTCAGATATTTCAGAGGTTTCATCATCTTGATCCTCACCTGATGACTCACCCTCATCCGGACTTTCTTCTTCAGCGCCACGCTTGATCTTTTTGAGCTCATTGATAAAACGAGACAAGCTTGGATAACGTCCGCCATCAAGATTGAGGGCCAAGGATAAAAATGCATCCAAGTTTGATAGCACTTGATCTCGCTGCAAGATAGGTGCCGAGCGGGCATATCGCAAACGAATTTCGCCTTGACTATAAATATGGTCCAACAAATCATGAACTGGTAATTTTTTAGCCAGCTCAGCCCATCCCGCAATATCTGAATAGATGTGGTGGTGTGGATGCTCTGGCGACGAGATTAATTGCCAGAGAGAATGAATTTCTTGAGATTGCTTGGCCATCATCAAGGCCAGCAGGTCTCGATCACTCAAGCCATACACCGGCGAACGCAGTACTTGCGCTAGAGCCAGGTCATCGCCAGGCGTTATTAAAATCGATAGCAAAGCCACCATGTCTTCGGCCTCAAGGGTTCTAAGCAAGCCCCCTTGCCTTGGGCTATCACATGGAATGCCAGCAATTCTGAAGGCCTTTTCAATTTGAGCCAAATGTGTTCTTGATCTCAACAAAATCAAGAAGTCTCCCCAGTTGGCATTTTTTTCTTGTTTGATTTTTTGAATTAACTGAGCCACCTGCAAAGCCTCATCAAAACTTTGCTGAACTTTTACTTGCTTGGTGATATCAATGAAAGGATGCTCAAGAGCATTTCTTGATTGTTCTTGTGAAATCTCTGGTGAACCCACCAAAGGCAAGCGCCAAACTTCACCTGGGCCATGATTATTTTTAGCGCTTGGGTTTCGTTCTTGAGATTGAAATGGATATGCCTTTGGCACATCAGGTAAAGCAAATACATCATTTACTGCTTTGATAACTGCGGGACTATTGCGCCTGGTCTTATTAAACCAATGTACTTTAGCCTTGAACTGTTTGTTCAGATAATTTTTAGCCTCGCCAAACAAGCGAACGTCTGCTCTCCTAAAACGATAAATTGATTGTTTGGGGTCGCCGACTAAAAATACAGAAGGTCTATTCTCTTCATCACCATAGGCATTCAACCAAGATAGCAAGATTTGCCATTGCAAGGGATTGGTGTCTTGAAATTCATCAACCAGCAAATGTTTGTACTTGGCATCCAATCTGGCCTGTAAATAATTAGCCACATCTGAAGAAAGCATCAATTTTGCGGTGTAGGCTTCCAAATCTGAAAAATCCTGTACTCGCAGAATTTCTTTTTTTGCCTGATAGTGCTTCAACATATCCACACCAATCGTGATCCAAGCTTGATGAATTCGGTGAGTTCGATGATCAGCATCCCAGCAATAATGGTCATACATGGCTTGGGCCCAAGTTTGTCGGGTGCCATTGATTTGCTGCTCTAAGTTTTGGGTATCGGTCAATTGTTTGAGGGATTTCTTCACCGCATCAGAAGCCAATAACTTTGCCAGTGGCTCATAGTCATTGGTTAGGAAGGCAGGTCTTAAGGCTGCAGCCACATCCTCTGATGAAAATCCATGCGCTTGCTTCTTCAGAGCATCATCAATGGCGCTTGCATATTTTTTATCATTGGCGCCACCATTTTCCAAATGACTCGCCAAGCTCATCAAATTCATCAAAGCTTGAGAGTCATCCAATAAAACCTTGAGTGGATCTTGGATCGCCAACCAATCTGAGCGATCACTGATTGCTTGCATTGGATTCGTGCCCTGCTTTTTACATTGTTCTAAATAACTCCACCACTCAGCTTTAACAGTTAAAAATCCTTTCGAACCAATCAACAGATCATTGGCATTGCTGGCTTTTAACTCTTTGACAAGAAGTTCATATGCGGCACGCACATTACTGCCACTGCTTAACGGCAAACTAGTCCACCAATCCTCCAAGCACTCGTCTTGCAACCTTTTGAAATCGTCTCGAAGCTTAAGGCCCTGAGGAACGCCGGAACCCAGGGGTGAGCCACGCAAAAGGCTGCTGAACCAACCATGGAATGTTTCAACATTCAAAGGACGGGGGTCTGATAAAACATTTTCAAATAATGCTCTGGCTTTGGGCAAAGCCAATCGGGAATTTTCAGCAGATAAACCACGGGCCATCAACTCTTCAATCAACTCTTCCTCTGGACAATTAGCAAACTGCAAAAGCACTTGATCCAGGCGACCGCGCATTTCTTGCGCTGCTTTTCGGGTGAATGTGATAGCAAGAATTTCACTGGGCTTTGCGCCGGCGAGTAAGAGTCGAATGATGCGAGATACCAGCAGCCATGTTTTGCCACTGCCAGCGCAAGCTTCGACTACCACTGACTGATCAGGGTCACATGAATCAAGGATCAACTCATCGATCATGACCACATTCCTTTGCGACAAACGCCTCGAGCTTGGCAATACTGACAAATACTGTCCGGTGCACTTGCGGCCAT
>CAMBJN010000055.1 GCA_945867755.1 Polynucleobacter meluiroseus | reverse complement strand
TAGGCGACTGGGATATTTCTAGAGACGCCCCTTACTTTGGTTTTGAGATTCCAGATGCCCCAGGCAAATATTTCTATGTTTGGCTAGATGCTCCGATTGGCTACTACGCGAGCTTTTTAAATCTTTGCCAACAAAAAGGTCTGGACTTTAACGAATGGACCAAACCAGACACGACCACTGAGCAGTACCACTTCATTGGTAAAGATCTTTTGTATTTTCACACTTTGTTCTGGCCAGCCACTTTGCACTTCTCTGGCTACCGTACGCCGACCAATGTTTTTGCTCATGGCTTCTTGACCGTTGATGGCGAAAAAATGAGTAAGTCACGCGGCACCTTCATCACTGCCCACAGCGTGATTGAATGCGGCTTGAATCCAGAGTGGCTGCGCTATTACTTTGCGGCCAAGCTCAATGCCAGCATGGAAGACTTGGACTTAAATTTGCAAGACTTCACCGCGCGCGTGAACAGTGACTTGTTGGGCAAATACATCAATATCGCTAGTCGCAGTGCCGGCTTCTTGGTTAAACGCTTTGGCGGCATTGTGGATGATGCAGCGATGGGTCATCCACTGCTTGGTCAGTTGGCTGATGCCAAAGATGAAATCGCTGACTTATACGAGACACGGGAATACGCAAAAGCTTTGCGTCGCGTGATGGAGTTGGCTGATTTGGTCAATGGCTTTGTTGATAGCAATAAACCATGGGAAATCGCTAAAGATCCGAGTAAAGAGCAAGAGCTACAGACCATTTGTAGTATTACTTTAGAAGCCTTCAGACGCTTGACCGTGTACCTCAAGCCAGTGGTGCCAAATGTGGCTGCGGGCGTTGAGCAATTCTTCAACATTGCACCAATGTCTTGGGATGATGTGAACAAGTCTCTAACATCAAAGCAGGTGATCAATCCTTATCAGCACTTGATGACCCGCATTGATCCTGTGATGATAGAAAAACTCATAGAAGCCAATCAAGAATGATGAACTTAGCGCGTTTTCGACCCAAAATCGTCAACGCCGCTAAAGGCTACAACAGCCAAACTTTTATCAGCGATTTAAGCAGCGGCATCACCGTCGGCGTGATTGCACTTCCTCTGGCCATTGCATTTGCGATTGCTTCCGGACTAAAACCTGAAGCCGGCTTGATCTCTGCAGTCATTGGTGGTTTTTTAATTTCAATCTTCGGTGGCAGCAAAGTTCAAATTGGTGGTCCCGCAGGCGCATTCGTGGTGATCGTCTACGCGATTGTTGAACGCTATGGCGTAGCAAACTTAATACTTTCAACATTCTTTGCTGGAACTTTGTTGTTAACCATGGGCTTGTTTCGTGTGGGCAACCTGATTCGATTCATTCCTGTGGCTATCATCATTGGCTTTACAAGCGGTATTGCGGTGTTGATTGGTTTGTCTCAAATCAAAGATGCCTTTGGTTTACAAATTGAGAAATTACCTGCAGATTTCTTCTCACAAATTCATGCGTTTTATCAATACGCCAACACTGCCAACCTATTTGCCTTTTTAATCACTTTGGGTACTTTGATTTTGATCATTGTGTGGCCCAAAGTCAGCGGCTTGATTGCCCGCATTTGGCAACCAATCAGCTTTGTTCCGGGCATCATCGTTGCCCTGCTGCTGATCACCATCTCGGTGTATTTACTAGATATACCCGTAGAAACCATTGGTAGTCGTTTTGGAGAACTGCCCAATCACATACCAAGCCCCAAGATGCCGGCCTTTGATTGGGAAACCGCCAAACAGTTGTTTGCACCAACGCTCACCATCGCGATTTTGGGGGCGATTGAATCTTTACTCTGTGCCCGGGTTGGAGATAGTTTGAGCGATGACAAGCACGACCCCAATCAAGAATTGATGGGACAAGGCATTGCAAATATGGTGGTGCCATTCTTTGGCGGACTGCCAGTGACAGGAACCATTGCCAGAACCGCGACCAATGCCAAGGCGGGGGCAAAAACACCAATCTCTGGAGTGATTCATTCGGTGGTGATTTTATTGATCATGATCATTGCCGCACCCTTTGCCAGCCATATTCCTATGTCATGCTTGGCAGGCATCTTGATTTATATCGCCTGGAATATGTTTGATTTCACTGAATTCAAACGCTCAAAACAATTTCACATCACCTACCAATTAATTTTGCTTGGTACCTTCTTCCTAACGATCATTTTTGATCTGACCGTGGCCGTAGAAGTTGGCCTTGTTTTAGCGTGCATCTTTTTCATTTATAGAATTTCATCATTGACTCAAATTGAAAAATTAGAACTTCCAGAAAGTTTTGTTAGTGAAGATGATTTGCCGCTCAATGACTCAGTTGATTTAAAAAACAGTGTTGAAGCTTATGGTATTTACGGCTCTTTGTTTTTTGGGGCCATCGACAAAGTCGAGGATTTATTCAATCCTCAAGACTCCAAGCGTTTAATACCCAAAGTGATCATTTTAGAAATGCATCAATTAATCAATATTGATACCAGCGGTATTGACGCATTAAAAGCACTCAACAAATCTCTCAACAAATATGGCGGCCAACTCTTGGTTTGTTGTGCCAACAGCCAACCATCATCATTGATGGTGCGCAGCGGCTTCATTGATGAGATTGGTCCGGAGAACAGCTTAGAAACCTTGGACATGGCCTTTGAACGAGCCAAAAAGCTCAGCGCTGATGCCTGTAAGTTAATTGTAGGCAGTTGATTCTGCTAAATCGCTACAATTGACAAACTATGGCCCAATACAAATCAAATATCACCCATTTTTTGGAAGAGCTAAAAGCTCAGAACCCTCAGCTAGAGCAGGCTCAGCAAGAGGGGCGCGCTCTTTTATGGGATAAAGCCCCGATCAGCCCAGAAGAGCAAGAACGCCAAAAAGAAGCTCGCGTAAAGCAAAAAGCGTACGTTTATCAATGAATGATTTAATTACTGCCGCTCCTGATGTCACTGATGGCATGTCAGAGTCTTTTGCCAGACTCTATGGGGAGCCTTTATTTAAGCTTCCCTCTGATTTATATATTCCACCCGATGCTCTAGAAGTTTTTTTAGAGGCTTTTGAAGGTCCGCTAGATCTTTTGCTTTATTTAATCCGTAAACAGAATTTCAATGTTTTAGATATTCCGATGGCCGAGGTAACAAAGCAGTACCTTGGCTATATTGAACAAATTCGTCACACCAACTTAGAGCTTGCTGCAGACTATTTATTGATGGCTGCCATGTTGATTGAAATCAAATCACGCATGCTCTTACCAATGAAAAAAGCGGACAGTGATGAGGAGGTAGAAGATCCTCGCGCAGAATTGGTCCGCCGCTTGCTTGAATACGAGCGCATGAAATTAGCTGCTCAAGAACTCGATAAGATGCCGGTACTGGGTCGTGACTTTTATAAAGCCAGCGGTCACGTTGATACCACTGTGGCCGTTACTTGGCCTGATATCAACCCGAATGATATTCAAGCAGCGTGGAAGGATATTCTGTATCGCGCTAAGCTCAATCAACATCACACCATCACCCGCGAGCAATTATCCGTGCGTGATTTCATGACACGTATTTTGCGACGCTTACAAGGTGAGCGCTTTATTGAATTTACTGATCTATTTGAAGATGCGATTGCCACCGGTCAAGGTGCGTCAATGGTGGTGGTTAACTTCATTGCGATGCTAGAGCTTTCCAGAGAGGCTTTGATTGAAATCACTCAAGCAGAGCCCTATGCTCCTATTTATGTGCGTTTGGCATATTCGCCTAACCAACATTAACACCCGAAGAAAAACCCCATGAAGATCATCAGCGACATTCAAGATTTGCGTGATCAATTGCGCGGACAAAACCGAGCGGTGTTTATTCCTACGATGGGCAATCTTCATGAAGGTCATCTCTCTTTGATGCGCCTGGCTAGACAACACGGTGATCCAGTGATCGCCAGCATTTTTGTCAATCGCTTGCAATTTGGTCCTAATGAAGATTTTGATAAATACCCACGCACTTTTGAGGCAGATGTTGAGAAGCTAGAAAAAGAAGGTGTGTATGTCTTATTTGCGCCCACTGAAAAAGATTTGTACCCAGAGCCTCAAGAATATCGAGTTGAACCTCCTCAAAATTTAGGCAAGATTCTTGAAGGAGAGTTTCGCCCTGGATTTTTCGAAGGGGTTTGCACTGTTGTTTTAAAGCTATTCTCTTGCGTTCAACCCAAGGTGGCAGTGTTTGGCAAGAAAGATTATCAGCAACTGATGGTAATTCGCCAGATGTGTCGCCAATTAGCGCTCCCAGTCGACATTGTTCCTGCAGAAACTATTCGCGCTGAAGATGGCCTGGCTCTTTCTTCAAGGAATGGTTACCTATCAGCGGAAGAACGCTCGGAAGCTGTGCAATTGATTCAAACCTTAAAAGAAATCCAAGAAAAAGTATTGCAAGGTAAATTAACGTCTGCAGATATCTTGAAAATCGAAAAAGATGCTTGCGCTAAGTTAAACGCTAGAGGATGGGTGCCTGACTACATCTCGGTGCGCAAACGCAATGATTTACTGAGTGCGAATGACGCAGATCTTTCGAGCAATCAACCATTGGTCGTTTTGGCTGCAGCGAAATTGGGTAAAACTCGCCTCATCGACAATCTAGAAATCTGATCAAGATGTTCTCAAAAGGCTTTTCAATCGCATTGATCGCCTCTCAAGTATTGCTTGGTATCTCAGTCAGCCTTGGCAGTAACGACAGTTATGCCAAACAAGATCGCTTCCCACAACGCATCATCACTTTAGCTCCTCATTTGACTGAGCTGGTAGACGCGGCCGGAGGAACTGATCGCTTGGTGAGTGTCAGCGCCTTTAGCAACCTTCCTGAATCAGTCAAACAATTACCCATCACCAGCGATGCAAGATCGATTGATCTTGAAAAGATGAAATCACTTCGTCCTGATTTGATCATTTACTGGCGTGGTGGCACCTCTGAATCTCAGATTCAATCAATCAAAAAGACTTTTAATAAAGGTGTTCAATTCATCTCTGTTCAGCCTAAAAAGCTATCAGATATTGCCAACGATATTGAAACCATTGGCAAAGCCTTGGGCACTGACTCGATTGCTAAAAAAAATGCTGGTGCACTTAGATCAAAAATTGTAGAGCTCAGCACCAAACAGCAAAACACCAATCAAAAAAATACTAGCGTGAGAAAAGTCAGAGTGTTTTATCAAGTCTGGGCACAACCCTTGATGACACTTAATCAAGATCACATCATTGGGGACATCATTCAACTGTGTGGTGGCGAACAATTATTTGCCAGTGAAAAGGTTTTGGTTCCCGCAGTCAGCAGAGAGGCTGTCATTAAAGCCAATCCAGAAATTATTTTTACAGCTGTAGACAGCTCCAAGATGAAGACTGATTGGTCGATGTGGTCGTCATTCCCTCAGCTGGTCGCCACAAAAAATAAGGCCTTCATTGATTTAGATGGCGACATCATCAGTAGACCTTCACCCAGGATCATGCAGGGCGCAGAAAAGATCTGCGCTGAAATCAATAAAGTTCGATAGGTGCTTAATTAAGCTACCAGCTAAACATCAAGCTGGAACGTAAATCGTTTGACCCGTAGCTGTTTGTGCAGTTGAAATTGGGTGACCGAGTGATTTTTCTAGATTAAGCGGGTTAATCACTTCTGATAAAGAGCCCGTCAAATAAGATCCATCATTCATCAACAACAATGCGTGCGTGAAGCCTCGCTGAATTAAACCAATGTCATGCATGCTAGCAATGATGGCTTGCTCACAGTTATCACTTTGTTGAACCAAGGTATTGAGTAAAGTAACTTGATGACCAATGTCTAAATGAGATGTTGGTTCATCCAAAAGAATGAGCTGGGTATTTTGAGCAAAACAGGCTGCCAAAGATACTCGTTGACGCTCACCACCGGATAAGGTTTGCCACTGCGCATGTTCTAAGTGAGCAATATCGCAGGCATGCAGAGCTGCTTGAGCTTGCTCATGGCTACTTGCAGCATCAAGATGCCATGGCCATTGAGCTGCCAAGACAATATCAATGGCCCTAAGACCCGCGCCGCCCACAGGGAACTGTTCTGCATACGCTCTAACCTTTGCAAGCGCTTCTGGTTTGTAGCTAGTTAGAGTTTGGCCCAAGCAATTAATCTCACCCGCAGAAGTATTGGCTTGAACACCTGCAATGATTCTCAGTAAAGTAGATTTACCAGCGCCATTGCGTCCGATCAAGCACCAGCGCTCACCTTTATTCACTTGCCAATTTAAATCTTTGATCAAGGTACGCCCAGGAACATGAACGTCCAAATGTTTTGTTTCTAAAACTATGGTGATGTCTTTGGCAGAATTGATATTCATCATGTATTCCAATGCCGAAAACGAGACAGGATCCACAAGAAACTCGGCACCCCGATCATGGCAGTGATGATGCCCACTGGCAACTGGGATGGTGCAATGATGGTTCTGGCAAACATATCAGCCAAAACTAAAAAAGTACCTCCCAGTAAAGCAGAGGCGGGTAATAAAAACTTTTGATCAGGCCCATGTTTTTTAACAATCAACGCTCTTAAAAGATGTGGCACCAATAATCCAACAAATCCAATTGATCCTGCAATCGATACAGCAGCGGCTGCAGATAAAGCGGACAACAAGACCATCATCCATTGAACATAAGACACATCAACACCCAAGGTCAAAGCCTTGTCAGTGCCCAATTGAAGTAAATGGATTTTTGACGAAAGCCTCCACACCAGAATCAACACAGATAACCAAACACCTAATATGGCGCCCACAGCTTCAAGACTAATGACAGAGTCTAGATCACCCATCAGCCAATGAATCATGCCAGGCATTTCTACATTAGAAGCAAAGGTGATCATCAGAGTACTGATGGCTCCACAAGCGGTAGCAATCATCACACCAGCCAACAACATCCGTGAAGGATGAGCAGAATAACCACCGACCAATAACCACAATAAGAGCATCACAACAATCGCTCCTATCCACGCACCACCAGCAACCCAAATAGTTCCAGCGCCACCCATCATCAATACAGCTAATGCGCCCACCGATGCCCCACCAGAAACTCCCAAGACAGATGGTTCAGCCAAAGGATTGCGCGTTAAGACTTGTAGCAAAGCACCTGACATGGCCAATAAACCACCCACAGCAAATGCCGCTAAAACTCTAGGTAAACGCAATTGGTAAATGATGGCAGCGTCTGCATTAGAGACGCTGCCAATGGACAAAGCCAAAGCCACCGCCGCCAGTGATGAAATCACGAGCAAAATAAAAAGGGTGGTTTTGGATGAGGTCATTATTTAAAGGTATATCTTGTCGTTATAAAAATAGCTCTGGGGTCTGCTGGGTAGTAGTAGTAACTATTTCCATAATTATTGCCAGGTGCCAAATGGACAAATCCATACCCGCCATAATTAGCATATCTTTTATCAAAAATATTCTTCAAACGCAATGCGGATTCCCACGAACCATATTTGTATGTTGCAGCAAGATCAACTGTAGTAAATGATGGCATCTTGTTTTTTGAATTACTCTCATCACCCTCATAATATTGAGATCCAACATAATTTACATAGGTTGAGTAGGTGGTTGATGACTTTGGTTTGTATAACAACCCAATAGACGAGCTAATTTTTGGCACTAAAGCAACATTCTTGCCAGCAAACGGTCCGGCAGTGTATTTTGCTGACTGGAAATTTACTTTAGGAGAAATCATCCAATCTTTTGCAAGAATAAGTTGAACGTTTGCAGTCGCCCCATACCTTCTAATATCAGCGGAATTTATATTTGTTCCAGTGGCATGATCGTATCGAATTTCGTTCGAACTATCCATCTGATATATGGTCGCTCCAAATTTTTGACGATTACCCAAAAGCCAATCGCCACCCAACTCTAGAGTATTATTTTTTTGAGGGGCCAAGATTCCAGAAAATACTCTATAAGGCGTATAGCTTGGGGCTGGCCCATACCCCATACCCCAATACTCATCAATGTTAGCAAATCTGTAAGAATGATTTGACCTTAAAAATATCTTATGAATATTGGCATCGCCGTACTTATAGTTAAGAGCCAAATCAGTCGCATTGGCTGATTGCTCTTTATTAGCATTACTATTGCCGGTGCTAGATTTGTAATCATATGCAACGGCATCTTGAGTTTGTCTTCTAAATCCACCTAGTAAATCAAATTGCTTTGATAAAGGAACTCGATGCGTTAAATAAAATGCTTGATTAGTCAAATTTGCTTTTTGAATATTTCCCGTATTCGTGACAAATGAACC
>CAMBJN010000054.1 GCA_945867755.1 Polynucleobacter meluiroseus | reverse complement strand
CGATCGGTTTGACGCATCAAAGCTCTGACGTGATTAGCTGTGCATGCTGTGCCCAAAGTGGCCACACCATTGGCAAAGCCCAATTGAGCGAGCGCCACCACATCCATATAGCCCTCGCAAACAATCACGTATCCCTTATCTCTGATGGCTTGGCGTGCTTCAAATAAGCCATACAAAGTATTGCCTTTAGAAAACAGTGGTGTCTCAGGAGAATTTAAATATTTAGGTTCGCCAGCATCTAAGATTCGGCCACCAAAAGCAATCACCTGTCCCTTGGGGTTGCGAATCGGGAACATGATTCGATCACGAAAGCGGTCATAGCGTTTCGCTTCAGACTGAATAATCAATCCAGCCTCAACCAAGACATTAGCGATTGAGTCTTGAGAGTATGCGCCGAAGACAGCTTCCAATCCTTGCCAGGATTCTGGTGCGTAGCCTAAGTTAAATCGCTTGGCAATTTCTCCACTCAAGCCACGACCTTTTAGGTAATCAATAGCTCGTGTGTTGAGTTTTAATTGTTGCTTGTACCAATCAGCGGCTGGTGACATGACCTCACTTAGGGCCACCGCTTGTTGTTGTTTAGCAAGGTCTTGTGGTCTCCGCTCTTCACGTGGCACGGTTAATCCAGCAGATCTTGCCAGTTCTTCAATGGCATCTACATACGTTAGACCTGAATGCTCCATGAGAAAGCTGATGGCAGAGCCATGAGCACCACAACCGAAGCAGTGATAAAACTGCTTGATTGGTGAAACGCTGAATGATGGAGACTTCTCATTATGAAAAGGGCACAAACCCTGAAAGTTGGCGCCCGCTTTTTTCAATGTCACATGACGTCCAACAACCTCGACAATATCGATACGATTCAATAAATCAGCAATGAATGATTGAGGAATCATGTTGGTAGTCTATGGCAATTCTTTATTTTGTTAAAGCGGCTTTCACTTGAGCAGATACAACGCCCATGTCGGCTTTACCAGCTAATTGTGATTTAACAAGACCCATGACCTTACCCATGTCTTGCGGGCCAGTTGCACCAACTTCTGCAACCGCTTTTGCAACCATTGCAGCCACTTCAGCTTCGGACATTTGCTCTGGCATATAAGCCTGCAAAATAATCAGTTCAGCGCTCTCAATTGCTACCAAGTCATCACGCTTGGCTGCCTGAAATTGAGAAATAGAATCTTTGCGTTGCTTGATCAGTTTTTCAATGATGGCAACCACTGCGCCATCATCCAATTCAATGCGTTCATCCACTTCTTTTTGTTTTATGGCAGCCAACAATAAGCGGATAGTTCCCAGGCGAACAGTGTCTTTTGCGCGCATGGCATTTTTCATATCTTCTGTGATTTGGTCTTTTAAGTTCATCTTTACTCCTCAAATGAAAAAAACCCACTGCGGGATAACCGTCAGCGGGTTTGTCTTATCCCAAGGCTAGAAATCCAGCCTGAGAAAAAATTAATACATTTTCTTAGGCAACATCTGGCTGCGAATACGCTTGTAATGGCGTTTAGCAGCAGCAGCTTTCAAGCGCTTGCGCTCAGCTGTTGGCTTTTCGTAGAACTCACGAGCGCGTAACTCAGTCAAAAGACCGTTCTTCTCGATGGTGCGCTTGAAACGGCGCAGTGCTACTTCAAATGGTTCGTTTTCGCGTAAGCGGATTGTTGTCATGCTGTAGTTCTCTAAATAGGATCTGAAAAAAAAGTCAGAAAAAACTGTAAAACGAGATTGTAGCACGGCAAAATACAGTCATGCGAGTACTTGGTATAGAAACTTCTTGTGATGAAACAGGCGTGGCAATTGTCGATACAGCCCCCTGGGAGGCCGGGAAGCCTGCCGGGATGGGCTTATTAAGCCAAGCTCTTTACTCTCAAATCGCCATGCACATCGACTACGGTGGTGTGGTACCAGAGTTAGCCTCTCGAGATCACATCAAAAGAATAATACCTCTTATAAATCAAGTCCTTAAAGAAACTCCTGGGGGCTTAAAAGACATCGATGCGATCGCCTTTACCCAAGGCCCGGGCTTGGCTGGGGCTCTCTTGGTGGGTGCATCCGTGGCAAAAGGCATGGCTTTAGCCTTAAATAAGCCTGTTTTGGGCATTCATCACCTTGAAGGTCACCTTCTTTCACCCCTACTGGCCGATGATGCGAATATTCAGTTTCCATTTGTGGCTTTACTGGTCTCTGGCGGGCACACGCAACTCATGAAAGTCACCGGGGTGGGCGACTATGCGATCCTTGGAGAAACCTTGGACGATGCTGCCGGTGAAGCGTTTGATAAAACTGCCAAGATGTTGGGCTTGAGTTACCCGGGTGGGCCAGCTGTTTCAAAGCTAGCCAAAAGCGGCAACCCAAGCACTCATCAATTTCCTAGACCCATGAAGCATTCTGGTGATTTAGATTTTTCATTTGCTGGCTTAAAAACATCGGTCCTGACCCAAGTTAAAAAAGTGGCCGCCGCCAATGATGGTCAATTAAGTGACTCAGCCAAAGCCGATGTCGCCAGAGGATTCGTTGATGCCATCGTTGAAGTGTTGGTCAGCAAATCAATCAACGCTTTAAAAGAAACTGGCTTAACAACTTTAGTGGTGGCTGGTGGGGTTGGTGCCAACGACCAACTCAGAGAGTCGCTAGGTCAGTCTTGCGCTAAAGAAGGGTTTTCAGTTCATTACCCACCGATGCATTTGTGTACCGACAATGGTGCCATGATTGCTTTTGCTGGCGCCATGCGCCTAAAGAAAAATCCCCAACTGGCGACCAAACATTGGGGATTTGATGTGAGGCCTAGATGGCCTCTGGATGATTTAGAGCGAAAACTCTAAAAGAATTAGTCTGACTGAATCAGTGCATAAGCACTGTGATTGTGAATCGATTCAAAATTTTCAGCTTCAACCACAAAAGATTTGATTCTTGCGTCTGTCTTTAATCGACCAGCCACATCACGGACCAAGTCTTCAACAAACTTTGGATTGTCGTAAGCTCTTTCAGTCACATACTTTTCATCAGGACGCTTTAGCAAACCCCATAGCTCGCATGATGCCTCTGCTTCTGCGATTCTGACCAAATCCTCAATGCTTAAATCAACGTCTTTTTGCAAGGTCACATTCATCGTGACATGTGAACGTTGATTGTGAGCACCATACTCAGAAATCTCTTTTGAGCAGGGGCACAAACTTGTAACAGGCACAACAGCCTGAAGTTTTAAATCTACTTCTACTTGGCCATTCACATTTTTAGCGAAGGCAATCCAAGTCACATCGTAATCAAGCAAACTCTGAACACCAGAGATCGGGGCTGTTTTATTGATGAAGTGAGTGTACTTAAGTGAAATCTGACCAGCCTGCGCTTCGAGCAAAGGCAACATTTTGCCAATCATCGAACGCATCTCTTGGGCATTCAATGGCGCATGACTGTCCTGCAACAAGGCGACAAAGCGGGACATATGAGTACCCTTTTTATCGGCTGGCAACAAAACGTCTAAATCAATCATGGCAACGCTTGGTTGCACGCCAGATTCAGTTTTTACTTGAATAGGATGACGCACGCCACGTATACCCACGCGATCAATAACGATGTTGCGGTGGTCAACGGACGACTGAACATCTGCCATGGGAGATGTTTTTAAGAAAGATGTGTTGAAGTCATTCATGGTCATATTGTCCTGCAATTTTACGCAGCTTGCTGTTTCTCTGTAATTCCCAGCTTATTTGAAATGGCTTTTCTGATGCCTGCAGCATCTAGACCGCATTCTTTCATCAGTAAGGCGTGGTCACCTTGATCCACAAATCGATCGGGCAAACCAAGTACCAAAGTGGCCACTTCTATGCCTGCTATTGATAAAGCCTCTAGGCAAGCACTACCAGCACCACCACCCACAGCACCCTCTTCCAGAGTGACAATCAAGTCATGCTCCCTGGCCATTTTGCACACAAGATCAACATCCAATGGCTTGATGAATCGCATATTCACAACCGTGGCATCAAAGTCATTCGCAATCTCTAAGGCTGGGTACAACAAAGTACCAAATGCAAGAATCGCCACTTTCTTACCTTGAAGACCTGAAGTATTGCGTCTAATTTCAGCTTTACCCATTGGTAGCTCTTTAAGCTCTTTGCTGACAACAGCACCCACTCCAGCGCCGCGTGGATAACGCACAGCCGATGGATGATTTTGTTTAAAAGCGGTGGTGAGTAAATCACGGCATTCTGCCTCGTCTGCAGGAGCCATTAATAACATGTTTGGAATACAACGCAGATAAGGTATGTCATAGGCACCTGCATGGGTAGCGCCGTCAGCACCAACCAAACCTGAACGGTCCATCGCAAAGACCACTGGCAAATCTTGCAAAGCCACATCATGGATTAACTGATCGTAACCACGCTGCAAAAATGTTGAGTAAATCGCAACAACTGGTTTCATACCCTCACAAGCCAAGCCACCAGCAAACGTCACGGCATGTTGCTCAGCAATTCCAACATCAAAATAACGATCAGGGAAGCGTGCTTCAAAATCAACCAAGCCAGATCCTTCGCGCATCGCTGGTGTGACTGCTACCAAGCGCTTGTCTGCCAGAGCCATATCGCACGCCCACTCACCAAAAACTTGTGTGAATGTTTTTTTGCTAGGTGCATTTGGTTTTCCAGGTGCAATTCCTTGCGCTGGATCAAACTTGCCTGGGCCGTGATAAAGAATCGGGTCGGCTTCTGCCAACTTATAGCCCTGTCCTTTTTTGGTAACCACGTGCAAAAACTGTGGTCCCTCACCATCAAGAGCCAAACGTCTGACGTTTTGCAAAGTCGGCACCAAAGAGTCAAGGTCATGACCATCAATTGGTCCAATGTAATTAAAGCCAAATTCTTCAAAAATAGTTCCAGGCACAACCATGCCCTTAGCATGCTCTTCTAATCTTTTTGCAAACTCTCGCAAAGGGGGTGCTATTGATAAAACACTGTCCAAACCTTTTTTGGTGGTGGCGTAAAAACGACCACTCATCAAGCGCGCTAAATAACGATTCAAAGCACCGACTGCCGGCGAAATTGACATGTCGTTATCGTTCAACACAACCACCAAAGGTAAGTCTTTATGAATACCGCCATTGTTCAGGGCTTCAAAAGCCATGCCAGCGCTCATCGCACCATCTCCAATCACCGCAACGGCTACGCGCTTCTCACCTTGGGCGCGAGCGCCCAGTGCCATACCAATGGCTGCAGAAATACTGGTTGAAGAATGCGCTGTACCAAAAGTGTCGTATTCACTTTCAGAGCGTCGCGGAAAACCAGAGATACCGCCGTACTGTCTCAAAGTACCCATGCGTTCACGACGACCTGTCAAAATTTTATGAGGGTAGCTTTGATGACCCACATCCCAAATCAAGCGATCATAGGGTGTTTGAAACACATAATGCAAGGCAACAGTCAACTCAACCGTGCCCAAATTAGACGATAGATGTCCGCCAGTCTTTGAAACAGAATCTAGCAAGAACTCGCGCAACTCAGCCGCAAGCTTTGGTAATTGATCCCGCTTTAATTCTCGTAAATCTTTTGGATCGTCAATTGTTTTAAGTAAATCAGTCATAAATTATTTTAATTGCAGCCATCACACCAGCCATTAGCTTTCTCTGTTCACCACTTTACTCGCAATAGCTCTTAATAAATCAGCATTGTCACCCCAAATGCCGAGACTATCGAGGGCTTCTTGATGTAATTGTCTTGCAAACCCTCTTGCGCCATCCAAACCCATCAAAGAAACAAAGGTTGGCTTATTGGCTGCTGCATCTTTTCCGGCAGTTTTACCCAAAGTTTGACTATCTGAGCTTGTATCCAAAACATCATCTACTACCTGAAAAGCCAAACCCAAAGCACTGGCAAATTTATCCAGCGATTTTTTTTCTTGATCATTTAAGTTAATTGCAATCGCACCGATTTGTACAGCAGCTCTTAACAGAGCTCCTGTTTTTAAAAGATGCATCAGCTCGAGTTCATTTTGCGTTAATTGTTTTCCAACACTCGCCAAATCAATGGCTTGGCCACCAGCCATGCCAGCCATACCGCCAGCCATGCTAAGGCTTGTGATCACTTGTACTTTTTGAGCGTCATTCAGTGCGCTTTGAGCAATCAACTGAAACGCCATGGTTTGCAATGCATCGCCCACCAACAAGGCGCTGGCCTCGTCAAATACTTTGTGAACGGTTGGTCTGCCGCGACGCAGATCATCGTTGTCCATGCACGGTAAATCATCGTGAACCAATGAGTAGGTATGAAACAACTCCACAGCTACTGCGCAAGCATCAATTCCGGCCACTTGATTTAACTCTTTACCCGCAAGACTTGCTGTTGCGTATATCAGTAAAGGACGAACTCTTTTGCCGCCGCCGGTAGCCGCATAGTGCATGGCAGTCTTCAAGCCTGATGTAGCCGATACCTGATCATCAAAATATTTCAGGATGGCCTGATCCACACGCTCTGTTGAACGTTTCAACCACAATGACGTTGGCTCACTCAGCTTCAAACTATTCCTAGCCCTTGTCCCTTAACCTTGAACCATCTTCACTTGTTGCTCAACTTGCTCTAAAACGTGTTGGCAATGCTTTAACAATTCTGCGCCGCGTTTATAAGCAGTCAAAGTATCTTCAAGACTTAACTTGCCCGACTCCATGGTCGCAATCAAACCTTCGAGCTCAGCCACCGCGTCTTCATAACGAAGATCGGCACTCAAAGAAGTGGGGGAAGCAGAAGCGGCTTCAGCGCCAGTCTTTTTAGGCATAAAAATTCCTTTTATTTGATAAAAAACAATTCACTGACCGATTTTAAGGCTTTAGGGGCGGTTATAATCTTTTTCCCTATCCAATATCGACCCGTCGATGGTTGGATTGGTTATTCCGCTTAGCTTCGGCTGACTTTTTCGGGGGTGGGAAGAATGACTAATCTAGCTAGCGCGCAGCATCTTGCGCAGTCCAAGCTACAACTGCCAGTATCGGCTTACTTTGATGCCGAGCTGTATCAACGAGAAATCGACCTACTTTTTAAGCAGGGGCCCGGTTACGTCGGTCACGAGCTCATGGTTCCAGAAATTGGTGACTATCAAACTTTAAGCGCCGAGAATGAAGGTCGCGTCTTGATTCGCAATGATCAAGGAATTGAGTTGCTTTCCAATGTGTGTCGACACCGCCAAGCCATCATGCTCAACGGACGAGGCCGCGTTGATAACATCGTTTGCCCATTACATCGCTGGACCTACAAAACAGATGGCACTCTATTGGGCGCGCCACACTTTGATGATCAACCTTGCCTTAATTTAGGCAAGAGCCCTTTGCAAAATTGGCAAGGACTTTTATTTGAAGGCCCAAGAGATGTTCACTCTGATTTAGTGAATATGGGCATCTCAAAAGATTTGGATTTTTCTGGATACATGTTGGATCACGTCGAAGTCCATGAGTGCAATTACAACTGGAAAACATTCATTGAGGTTTACCTAGAGGATTATCACGTTGAACCATTCCATCCCGGCTTGGGTAAATTTGTCTCTTGCGAAGATTTATCTTGGCAATTTGGCGACTGGTTCAGCGTACAGACTGTTGGCATTAACAATCAATTGAAGCACGCTGGCTCACCAATCTACCAGCGTTGGCACGAGGCAGTTTTAAAAGCTCATCCAGAAAAAATGCCTAAGCATGGCGCTGTTTGGTTAACTTATTACCCGAACATCATGGTGGAGTGGTACCCCGGAGTTTTATGTGTTTCAACACTGCAGCCCATGGGTGCGAACAAAACCAGAAACATTGTTGAGTTTTATTACCCAGAAGAGCTTGCCTTATTTGAGCGTGAGTTCATTGAAGCAGAAAGAGCTGCTTACATGGAAACATGCATCGAAGATGACGAAATTGCAGAGCGCATGGATCAAGGAAGAAAAGCCCTGCTTGATCGCGGCGTCAATGAAGTAGGACCATACCAAAGCCCTATGGAAGACGGCATGCAACACTTCCACGAGTGGTACAGAAAAGCAATGTCATACAAGTAAAGGATTCATCATGTTATTGATTGAAGTTGCTGAGTTAAAAAAAGATTTGGAGTCAGGTAAAGAATTTTTATTATTTGATTGCCGCTCTGATCTAACGAATCCTAAAGCTGGTCATGAGTCATATTTGGATGGGCATATTCCATCTGCGATCTATGTTGATGTTAATCATGATTTAGCCTCTGAAAAAAATGGCCAAAATGGCAGACACCCATTGCCAACCATTGAGCAATGGCTCAAAACATGCGCCAGCCTTGGAATCACAAAAGATAGCAACACAGTAATTTACGATAATCAATCCTGCATGTACGCTGTGAGAATGTGGTGGATGTTAAGAGCCACGGGGCATAAACATGTTCGATTGATCAATGGTGGCTATGGTTCTTGGTTAGCCGCTGGCTTTACAGGTGAGAAAACTGACAACCAAAGACTGAATACTCCTGCTGCCACATCGGGCATGACTGTAGCCGCATTCAAGGATGCCCTGTTGGCCTCCGATCTTCTTCAGAACCTATCAAGTAAAAAATTC
>CAMBJN010000053.1 GCA_945867755.1 Polynucleobacter meluiroseus | reverse complement strand
CCAGAAGAGCGTGAATGGATGACTCATCTTTTCACTGAGGCTGGATTCATGGATGTCTATCGTCACCTACATCCAAATACAGAAGATGAATGTTACACATGGTGGAGTCAAAGAGGTCAGGCGTACGCAAAAAATGTGGGCTGGAGAATTGACTATCAAATTGCAACTCCCGGGATTGCTAAGAAAGCTCAACGCGTAGAAATTTATAAAGCTCAAAAGTTCTCTGATCACGCCCCGCTAATCATTGACTACGAGGGTTTATAAAACTTAAGGTTTGTAGTTAGGTAATTTATCAACGGTTGTATTTTTGGCGCGCGCATACAAAAATAAAGCCTCATTGATGTTTTTTTGAATTTCGTAAATTCGACTATCGCCAGTTGGGTGGGTTGAGAGCCACTCCGGTTGTTTTTCTTTCGACAGTTGACCCATTTTTTGCCATAAAGAAATTCCGGCGCGCGGATCGTAACCAGCCCTGGCTGCGATATCCATACCAACCAAATCTGCATCTCTTTCATCGGCCCTTGAAAAGCTCAAGCCTAAAATTTGTAGTCCCTGCCCCAAGGCTTGGCCGCCTATATTACCCAAGCCTAAGGCTGAAGACAAAACGCTGGCGCCTAAATTACTCAATTGCGCTTTAGCGATTCGGTCTCTTGCATGCTCACGCAAAGCATGGGCAATTTCATGGCCCATCACAGTGGCAACTTCATCATCATTTAACTTCAGCTTTTCTATGATGCCGATATAAAAAGCAATCTTTCCACCAGGCATACAAAATGCATTGACTTCATCAGAAATGAATAAATTAACTTCCCATTTCCAAGCCTGAGATTCTGGATTCCAGGCATAGGCATGTGGCAATATTTTTTTTGCAATCGCTCGCAAACGAATTACTTGCGGATGATTGTCGGGCGCCAAGGCATTTTTTTGCGATGCCTTTTGCTTCATAGAGTTGTACTGCCTAGTGGCTGACGCCTCCAATTGGCTGGCAGGAACCATGTCTTTAAGGTTGGAGCTATTACCAACTTTCACGCCATCGATGGGGCCCTGCCTTGATGAGCTGCCGCACGCAGCCAACAAAACAACAAAGCCACATAAAGTATATTTTTTGAGACGGGGGAAATAGACTGAAATCATTTGATCACACGGCTTTTTCAAATGGAGATTTTTTTTCTTCGCGCCACGGTGCAATCTTGGGCAACAACATCAACCCAGGTAATGCCAAAATAACACAAATGATAAAGAAGTTAGTCCACCCAGTGAATTCAACGATGTAACCCGTTAATGCATTGATAAAAGTTCGTGGCACAGCAGATAAGCTTGTGAATAAAGCAAATTGAGTTGCGGTAAAGCGTGGGTTGGTCTCTAGGGCAAGATAGGCCGTGAAAGCTGCGGTACCAAGACCTGCAGTGATTGCCTCAAAACCAATCACCCAAGATAAAACCCATAAATCAGGGCCTGACTGAGCAAGCACGACAAAACCAAAAGTAGCGACTGCTTGCAATACCCCAAAAATCCACAAGCCTTTGTTGACCCCTGTTTTTAACATCCAATACGCACCAAGGATTCCGCCGAGGATGCTGGCCCAAAGGCCCGCATTTTTTGCAACGATGCCAATCTCAGTTCGGGTAAAACCAAGCTCAATATAAAAAGGTGTGGCCAAAGCACTCGCCATAGAATCACCCAGCTTGTAGAGGAATATGAATAACAAAATAAAGGCCGCGTGCTTCCAGCCTGAGCGATGAATGAACTCTTTAAAAGGTTCAATCACTGCCTCTTTCATAGTTTGTGGTGGTGGACCATACTCTCTTGGCTCAGAAACTAAGAGAGTTGTCAAAATACCGGGCAACATGAATAGGCCAGTGATAAAAAATACCCAATCCCAAGTAATTAGATCTGACAAGATCAATGAAAGTGATCCAGGCACCAACGTTGATAACTTATACGCATTCACAAAGAGAGCTGTACCAGAACCCATCTGACCTTCGGTCAACCACTCACGACGATGCGCATCAACCACAATGTCTTGGCTGGCCGAGAAGAAAGCAACAATGGATGCTAAAAAAACCACGATCCAAATTTCAGTGCTTGGATTAAATTGGCCCATTAAGATCACGGCCAACATCACAGCAATTTGAGTCACGACCATCCAGCCGCGGCGCCGCCCCAAAAATGGCAACTTGAATCTATCCATCGCTGGAGCCCACAAGAACTTCCATGTGTAGGGCATGCCCACCAATGCAAATAAACCAATCGCCTTTAAGTCAACGCCTTCACTCTTTAACCATGCTGAAAGCAAGTTATAAAGAATGAATAAAGGCAGTCCACTAGAAAAACCTAGAAATATGCAAACGAGTAATGCTTTGGTTTTACTTGGCCCGACGTGCTCGATAGACTGCAAGACTTCCCCTTAGATTAGGCAAAAACTCCACAGACTGTCCGTCATGGAAAACTACGCGATCAAGTAATTCAAGACCAACTGCTGGGGCCAAAGCTTCAAAGTCAGCAATCGTTAGAACCCTGACGTTGGGCGTGTCGTACCACTGATAAGGTAATGATTTAGAAACTGGCATCCTTCCCAACAAGACTGCTGAGCGGTGTGACCAATGCCCAAAGTTCGGGAATGAGACAACGCACTCTTTACCGACTCTGGCAATTTCACTCAAGATCCGAGCAGTTTGATGAATCGTTTGCAATGTTTGTGAGAGGATCACTTTGTCAAAGCTTTGATCTTCAAACAAAGCCAAGCCACCTTCAAGGTTCTGCTGCACAACATTCAAGCCTTTTTGTGCACAAGCCAAAACTTTGTCATCAGCCAACTCAACACCATATACATGGGCTTGCTTAGCTACTTTTAGGTGCTGCAATAGGCTGCCGTCACCACACCCTACGTCCAACACCTGGGAGCCAGGGGTCACCCACTCTGCAATCGCGGCAAAATCTGAACGCATCATGATCGAAGCTCCTGAGCGATTTGTTCAAAATAAGCTCTGACCAAGTTATGATACCTAGGGTCTTCTAATAAGAAAGCATCGTGCCCATGAGGGGCATCAATCTCGCCATAAGTGACATCCAACTTGTTGTCTAACAAAGCCTTAACAATTTCACGACTGCGCACTGGCGCAAAGCGCCAATCAGTCGTAAAGCTCACCACCAAAAACTTGGCAGCAATATTTTTCATGGCTGCACTGAGGTTGTTTGCAAAAGATTTTGCAGGATCAAAGTAATCCAGGGCGCGAGTGATCAACAAATAAGTATTGGCATCAAAATAATCAGCGAACTTTTCACCTTGATACCTCAAGTAACTTTCAACCTCAAACTCAACATCAAAATTAAAGTTGTATTCATCAGAGGCTCCATCAGTCCGCCTTAACTCACGGCCAAATTTTTCAGCCATATCATCGTCTGATAAATAAGTGATGTGGCCAATCATGCGGGCAACCCTCAGGCCGCGCCTTGGTTTCACATCATGCGCGTAGTAATCTCCCCCATGAAAATCTGGGTCGCTCAAAATGGCACTGCGAGCCACTTCATTGAAGGCAATGTTTTGCGCAGATAGCTTAGGGGTTGATGCAATCACAATGCAATGACCGATGCGATTTGGATACATCATGCTCCAGGCCATTGCTTGCATACCGCCAAGACTTCCGCCCATCACTGCAGCAAATTTATCAATTTGAAAATGATCGGCAACGTGTGACTGGGCATTCACCCAATCCTCAACCGTCACAACCGGAAAAGATGCGCCATAAGGCTTGCCTGTCTCAGGATTAACGCTCATTGGTCCAGTGGAGCCAAAGCATGAGCCAAGATTATTAACACCGATCACAAAAAATTGATTGGTATCTACAGGCTTTCCAGGGCCCACCATGTTATCCCACCAGCCCACATCATTGGGGTCGCTTGCACCGATGCCAGCAACGTGGTGAGATGCATTTAGCGCATGACAAATTAGAATTGCATTACTTTTTTGAGCGTTTAACTGACCGTAAGTCTCAACCACCAAGTTGTAATCAGTAATACTTGCCCCGCTTTGCAACTTCAATGGTGTTGCAAAGTTAAGTACTTGAGGCGTTACAAGCCCTAGACTCATGCTGAGAATAAAACTCTCATAGGTAGCTCATTAAATTCAGTCGGCAACTTTTTAAAGCCACTTCTTGCATAACGATGCCAGCGACCAACCACATAACTCATCATCATCGCAGCTCTGGCACTAACCTCTTGACCATCAGCAGATTGAGTTAAACGACCTTGAGTTTGAGCAATGCGCAAAGATTGCTTTAATGAAGATTCAATGCGTTCGAAAATCTGCAAAATTCTTTCTTGCAAGCGCTCATCTTCAAGCCATAAAGCATCGCCTAGCAAAACTCGAATCATTCCAGGATTTTTTTCACCAAAGCCCAATAACAACATCAAAATTTCTTGGGCTTGGCGATCGCCAGCTTCTTCACGCTCTGTGATTTGATTAATTAAGCCAAAAATAGTTTGTTCAATAAAGGCAATCAAGCCCTCAAACATCTGGGCTTTACTGGCAAAGTGGCGGTACAAGGCTGCTTCAGAAACGTCCAATCTTGCGGCCAAGGCCGCAGTTGTCACGCGATCACCCTTTGGGCTCTCTAACATTTCCGCCAATACTTGCAAAATTTGTATTTTTCGTTCGCCAGGACGCGGGCGCTTACGGACTGGGGCCGCAGAAGTGTTATCGGGTTCATCAGAGATGGGCATTTGATTAAATGGTGAGTTCATTTGAGTTTTTGCCAACTTTTAAATAAGTGATGGATTGATTGTACTTCCAGAGAGACGCTTCCTCGATTTTGAGTGTAAGCCCTAACATGTCTTTTAAACCATACGGTCTTTATGCCCAATTTTGAATACGTAAGCAAATGTCCCAGCGTGTCATCGACCAAAATAGCTCTTTGAGGGGCGCATCGGTACTTATTTAAGAGTCTTTTGATCATCAAGTGATCTGGCTTGGGTCGCCATTGTTGATGAAGCTTCATATCTTCAATGGCTTCTACAGCTTTGAAGCACTTTGTGAGGCCCAACTCCTTCAAGACCTTCAGTGCATAAGATTTTGGGGCATTGGTGAGTAAGATTTTTTCACCAGGCAAGCGATTCAAAATCTGCCGCAGCCCTTTTTCACCCCGAACCATGCTCGCCAAATCTTGCAAGTGCCTTCCGCTGACCTCGTTAAAGAGATGGGTTTCATGTAAAAAATGGTGTGGATCGACCGAGTGATGTTTGACCAAGCCCAGCAATGTTGCGCCATATAAGCGCCAATAATGGTCTCTTAATTGGCTCGCAGCTTGGGGGTCTAAATTTAAATGACGAGCCACATAGCTCGTCATTGCTTGATTAATAGAGGGGAATATTGCACTCGATGCATCGTGCAATGTGTTGTCTAAATCAAATAACCACAAAGGTTGGCGCATGCCAATCTCAATTAGCTCAATGAGATCGAATCATCGTACCAAAAGCTTGCTCGGTCAGAATCTCCAAAAGCAAGGAGTGTTCAATTCGACCATCGATGATGTGCACTGAATTAACGCCGCTTTTCGCTGCATCCAAAGCAGAAGAAATCTTTGGCAACATACCGCCAGAAATTGTGCCATCCGCAAACAATCCTTCAATTTCTCTGGCAGTTAAATCAGTCAAAAGATTGCCGCTCTTATCCATCACGCCAGGAATATTGGTCATCATGACCAACTTTTCAGCTTTCAGAATTTCAGCCATCTTGCCTGCCACTAAGTCAGCATTGATGTTGTATGCCTGACCATCCTCACCAAAACCGATGGGTGAAATAACTGGAATGAACGCATCATCTTGCAAGGCTTTTACAACTGCGGGGTTGATCGAGTCGATTTCACCAACAAAACCAATATCTAGCATCTCGCCTGGCTTCTCTTTATTTGGAACCATCATTTTGCGCGCATGAATCAAGCCGCCATCTTTACCAGTCAAGCCAACCGCCTGACCACCAAAATGATTAATCAACATCACGATGTCTTGCTGCACTTCACCACCAAGAACCCACTCCACCACTTCCATGGTTTCTTCGTCGGTCACGCGCATGCCCTGAATAAAAGTGCCGGCTTTACCAACCTTTTTCAACGCATCATCAATTTGAGGGCCGCCACCGTGCACCACCACAGGATTCATGCCCACCAATTTCAACAAAATCACGTCACGAGCAAAGCCCTCTTTCAGACGATCTTCAATCATGGCGTTTCCGCCGTATTTGATAACAATAGTTTTGCCGTGGTATTTCTTAATGTACGGCAAAGCCTGTGCCAAAACCTCGGCCTTGACGGCAGGGGAAACGTCTTTAAGTTCAGCTAGTGGTGTGCTCATGCGCGGATTGTAAGATTAGTTGCCATGCTTGGCTAGAATTTTTATTCAATTATGCAAAAAGGCGGCCTAAAGCCGCCTTTTATGAGGAAAACTTTCATGAAGCTTTCCTAGCAAGGGTCTCAAAGTAACTTAGAAGTTACCCCTTAAACCCACCTTGATAGCGCGAGCACCTGCGGGGGCCATATCACGCAAAACAGATGAAGCGTTGCGAGCCTCCACATCAGTCACGTTATCTACTCTCATGAAGAGATAAGCAGACTTCATGCCAGAAATAGCTGTTTTGTAAGAGGCCCCCAAACCAAACATCGTGTAGCTTGGCGTAGCGCCTAAATCATCGGCATAACGATTCTGGCGAGCCGCATGCTGAACATCCATCTGACTCGAATACTTGCCCTCTGAGTACACCAAAGCAGAACTTAAGCGTAATGGCGAGATACGAGGCAATGCGCCACCAGTTGAGCGATTTTGACCACGCACATAATCAGCCCTCCAATCCATGTTCAGCTGACTGGCCTTGCCAAACAATCCTGAAGCCAAAGGAAAGCGGCCATCAGCCTCCAGACCATACAAACGAGCCTTGATGCCACTGAAGTTATATTTCGGGACGCATACAGCATTATTTATATTTGGAACAGGGCAAACCTGGCCTGCAGAAAATCTAGGGGGGACACGCTCCTCTGTTGCCTCAACCACAGTGCCACCCTGGATCAAGCCAATAAAATTAGTGAACTCAGTAATGTACGCTCCAAAATTAGCGCGCGTGGTTGGGGTTTTAAATTTCATACCTAATTCAAGTGTGGCGCCTTTTTCTTTTTTGTTATTAGCATTGCCCTGCTCATATGTTTCGGTGGCATGGTGCATGCCGTTGGCATAGAGCTCGTAAAAAGTTGGGGCGCGCTCGGTATATGACAGTCCGCTGGTAACTGTCCAACCAGAACCAATATTTTGGCGATAACCTGCTGAGGCACTGAATGGTTTGAATGTTTTGCTATCAGCTACAAAAGGGGCTTCTTGGCCATTCACTCCACCACCCAAACTATCAACCTTCATAGACTCAAGTCGAAGGCCTGCATTGACCGCCTTACTTGGCGCAAAAGAAAGCTCTTCAAATACAAATAAAGCCATACTGTTTGTTTGCGTATTTGGTACAAAAGTTTTTGCACCAATTGCAGAGAACTTAGACTCGGCTCCCTGAATACCCCAAGCACCTTTTAAAGCGCCCATTGAAGTTTGGATTGGTAAATGAGTGCCCTCAATACGACTATCCCAACCTTTATTTTTAAAAGTTGATTCAACCACACCGCCAGCAGACTCCTCGTGCTTGTAATCTGTTGTACTGAATGAGCCCCTGATTGATTCAAAAGGACCTGCCTTATCACTCAGATTTCTTTGTTCACCTGCAAGAGTTAATTTATCTTGCGCTAACTTAATTCTAGTTGGCCTACTGATGTTTCCCTCTTCAAACAAACCCGTACCATAGTCATTTTTGTAGGTATCAACTGACAGCCCTAAATATCCATGATCATTGGTCAAAGAAAAGCCCAGCGCGCCACCTTGTTGATCAGCATCACTGTTTAATAAGGCATCCGAATTTAGAGAATTTCCACGACCCGCTCGCTTAGGCACCTTAAGGTTATCTGTTTTTCTATTGGAACCATCAACATGGATTGCAAATGCGCCGTCGCCTGCGGTTACTAGACCAGCTGCTGCTTTTTCCGATTCGGCACCACCGGCTCTTACTTCAGCGCGACCATGAACACCTTTCACAGGAGCTTTTGGTATGCGGTTGTCAATCACGTTCACTGCTCCACCAATGGCGCTGCCGCCATACTGAAGAGCTGCTGGGCCACGAACCACTTCAATTTGTTCAACCAGCAATGGCTCCATTGCTACGGCATGATCATAGGACAAAGTTGAGGCATCTAAACTTGCACCCCCATTGCTCATCACACGAACACGATCGCCATCCAAACCACGAATGGTTGGTCGACTAGAGTTGGGGCCAAAGTCTGTGGAACTAACGCCTGGCAAACCATTCAGAGTTTGGCCTAAAGTACTTGATTGTTTTTGTGATAGTTGATCGCCGCGCAAAACACTCACCGGTGTGATTAAGTCATTGATATCAGCGCCAAGAGGGTTGGCACTAACAACCACCGGCTCCAAAGTTTGTTGCGCCTGAGCGAATGAAACTGATAAAGCAGCAACAGCCGCTG
>CAMBJN010000052.1 GCA_945867755.1 Polynucleobacter meluiroseus | reverse complement strand
ATTGGGAACAGCCATCGCTGAACAAGCCTCTACCATGATTGAAGATAGCAAGGGTTACAAGCTATCTGATCATGTCCGTAAATATTACAAAACTACACTCGTTTAATTTTTAAACGAGTGTTTTTTTATTTCTCTTGAATCTTTGAGGGTTTAACCATGAGTCTGATTCGTAAAACATCACAACAAGCAGTTGCTGCTTCTCGTCACTCTGCCCAGATGGTTGGCAGCTTAGCGCGCAGTTTGCAATCCGCGATCCCAATGATGGATCGTCGTACTTTCCTTAAGCGCTCAGGCGTTGGTGTGGGTGTGGGTTTGGCCGCATCACAACTAACCTTGGTGCAAAAAGCCAAAGCTTCTGCAGCAGCAAAGCTTGATGGCAAAGGCAAGATTGAAGTTAAACGCACTGTGTGTACACACTGTTCAGTTGGCTGCGCCATCGATGCAGTCGTTGAAAACGGCGTTTGGACTCGTCAAGAACCAGTGTTTGATTCACCGATCAACTTGGGCGCACACTGCGCTAAGGGTGCGGCGATTCGTGAACACGGTCACGGTGAGTTCCGTTTGAAATACCCAATGAAGCTTGTGAACGGCAAATACGAAAAAATCAGCTGGGATCAGGCTCTTGATGAAATCACAGCGAAGATGAAGAGCTTGAAGAAGACTTCAGGTCCAGATTCATTGTTCTTCATTGGTTCATCAAAGTACAACAACGAGCAAGCTTACCTATTGCGCAAGTTCGTTTCTTTCTTTGGTACAAACAATACTGACCACCAAGCGCGTATTTGTCACTCAACAACAGTGGCTGGTGTTGCGAACACTTGGGGTTATGGCGCGATGACCAACAGCTATAACGATATGCAGAACTCTAAAGCTGCTATCTACATTGGTTCAAACGCTGCTGAAGCTCACCCTGTTTCACTATTGCACATGTTGCATGCCAAAGAAGCTGGTTGCAAAATGATTGTGGTTGATCCACGTTACACACGTACAGCTGCTAAGGCTGATCAATTCGTGCGTATTCGCTCTGGTTCAGACATTCCATTCTTGTTTGGTGTGCTTTATCACATCTTCAAAAATGGTTGGGAAGATAAGAAATATCTTAACGACCGTGTTTACGGTATGGAAGATGTTAAGAAGGATGTTCTTGAAAAGTGGACACCAGCAAAAGTTGAAGAAGCTTGCGGTGCTACTGAAGCTCAAGTATTCCAAGTTGCTAAGACTCTTCATGAGAACCGCCCAGGAACAATCGTTTGGTGTATGGGTCAGACTCAGCACACGATTGGTAACGCCATGGTTCGTGCCTCATGTATCTTGCAATTGGCATTAGGTAACGTCGGTAAATCAGGCGGCGGTACAAACATTTTCCGTGGTCACGATAACGTTCAAGGTGCAACAGACGTTGGTCCTAACCCAGACTCATTGCCAGGTTACTACGGTCTTCTTCCAGGTTCATGGAAGCACTTCGCCGGTGTGTGGGGTGTTGATTATGATTGGATCAAAGCTCAATTTGCTCCAAACATGATGGAGAAATCAGGAACAACAGTTTCACGTTGGGTGGATGCTGTTCTTGAGAAAAAAGAGTTGATCGATCAAGGTAGTAATGTGAAGGGCGTGTTCTTCTGGGGTCATGCTCCAAACTCACAAACTCGCGGTCTTGATATGAAGAAGGCGATGGACAAGTTGGAGTTGTTGGTTGTGGTTGATCCATACCCAAGTGCTACAGCTGCTATGGCCGCAATGCAGGTTGAGGGCGCTCAAGTGAACAAAGATCGTGCTGTTTACTTGTTGCCAGCTTGTACACAGTTTGAAACTGTTGGTTCAGCAACTGCATCTAACCGTTCAGTTCAGTGGCGTGAAAAAGTAATTGATCCACTATGGGAGTCAGTACCTGACCACGTGATCATGCAAGCTATGGCTGACAAGCTTGGCTTTGGCAATGAGTTGTCAAAGAACTACAAGATGTTGAAGAGCAAGTTTGCTGGTAAAGATTGGAAAGAGCCAGAAGTTGAATCTATCTTGCGCGAAATCAATAAGTCTGTATGGACAATTGGTTACTCAGGACATTCACCAGAGCGTCTAAAAGCTCACATGCACATGATGCATGTGTTTGACGTGAAGACATTGAAGTCTAAGGGTGGTAAAGATCCAGTGACTGGTTACGATACAACTGGTGATTACTTCGGTTTGCCATGGCCTTGTTATGGTTCACCAGAAATGAAGCACCCAGGTAGCCCAAATCTTTATGACACCAGCAAGCACGTGATGGATGGTGGCGGTAACTTCCGTGCCAACTTCGGTGTAGAAAAAGACGGTAAGACTTTATTGGCTGAAAATGGTTCTCACTCTAAGGGCGCTGATATCAAGACTGGTTACCCAGAATTTGACCACGCTCTAGTTAAGAAACTTGGCTGGTGGGGTGAATTGACTGAAGCAGAACAAAAAGCTGCAGAAGGCAAGAACTGGAAGACTGACGTTTCTGGCGGATTGATCCGTGTGATCATGAAGAACCACGGTTGTCATCCATTCGGTAATGCCAAGGCGCGTGCAGTTGTTTGGAACTTCCCTGATCCAATTCCTCAGCACCGTGAACCACTTTATGGCACACGCCCAGATTTGGTTGCTAAGTATCCAACGCATGATGACAAGAAAGCTTTCTGGCGCATGCCAACGCTTTACAAGTCAATTCAACAGAAGAACGTTGAAGACAAGTTGCATGAGAAGTTCCCAATCATCCTTACTTCAGGTCGTTTGGTGGAGTACGAGGGTGGTGGTGAAGAGACTCGCGCAAACCCATGGTTGGCTGAATTGCAACAAGACAACTTTGTTGAAATCAACCCAGCTGCTGCTAACAAGCGCGGCATTCGCAACGGTGAGTATGTGTGGGTTAAGTCTCCAACTGGTGCGAAGATCAAAGTAAAAGCTTTGGTTACTGAGCGTGTTGGTCCAGATACGGCATTCATACCGTTCCACTTCTCAGGATGGTGGCAAGGTAAAGATATATTGGATGCTTATCCAAAAGGCGCTGCACCGATCGTACGTGGTGAAGCTGTGAACACTGCAACAACATATGGTTACGACAGTGTGACCATGATGCAGGAAACCAAGACAACAATTTGTCAGATTGAGAAGTTCGCTTAATAGCGGCGGAATTTAGGAGACGATAATGGCAAGAATGAAATTTATCTGCGATTCAGAGCGCTGCATTGAGTGTAATGGTTGTGTGACAGCGTGTAAGAATGAGCATGAGGTACCTTGGGGCGTTAATCGCCGTCGTGTTGTAACAATTAACGACGGTGTTATTGGCGCAGAAAAATCAATCTCAGTAGCATGTATGCATTGTTCAGATGCGCCATGTATGGCTGTATGTCCTGTGGATTGCTTCTACAGAACTGATGAAGGTGTAGTGCTTCACGATAAAGATATCTGTATCGGTTGTGGCTACTGTTCATATGCATGTCCATTCGGCGCGCCTCAGTTCCCAAGTGCTGGCACATTCGGCCTACGTGGAAAAATGGACAAGTGCACGTTCTGTGCTGGCGGTCCTGAGAAGAACGGTACACAAGCAGAGTTTGAAAAGTATGGACGTAACCGTCTATCAGAAGGCAAGCTACCAGCCTGTGCTGAAATGTGTTCTACCAAAGCTTTGATTGGTGGTGATGGCGATGTAGTTGCAGATATCTTCCGCAACCGTGTTGTTAAGCGTCAATCAAATGGTAAAGCAGCTGGTGCCAATGTATTTGGTTGGGGCACTGCTTACGGTAAACCACAACAAGCTCCAGGAAAAAAATCATGATTAAAAGAATTTCCTTAACTACAGCTTTGATCGCTACTACATTCACTCTTGGGGCATGCTCTGAAGCGCCTCAGGGTGTTGTTGCAGCCAAGAAAGGCGATGAAAAAGCCTATATAGCAGCCGACAACAAATATGTTGAAAAAGGCTGGACTTCAGGTGATCAAGTAACTTGGGAGAAGCAGTTAAAGCTTCGTAGCCAAGGTCAAGACGATTACACCAAAGCAAAGTAAGTTACTCGAGTAATTTAGGAGATAGTATGAGAATTACAATAAGAAACTTACTTGCCAGCGTTGTACTTTCAGCAACAGCTTCAGTTGCATTTGCGCAGGGGGCGGCTCCCGCTGCAAAGCCACAAGTTGAGTCTGTGAATATTTTGGAAGTAAGCAAGGACGTTCAAGCCCAGCGATCTGCTGAAAACAGCAAGCCTGGCAGCAATGAACCTATTTGGAGAAATGCTAATTCTGATGTTGCTCACTCAGTTAACTTTCCTAATAAGGAAATGGGTGTTTTGATTCAGAAATCTGGCCAGCAATGGCGCCTTATCCGTAATGGTGTGATCACTGTTTGGGGCGGTTGGCTATTGATGATTGTGGCCGGTTTGATTACAACTGTGTTTGTGGTCAAGGGTCAGATCAAGTTACACGAGCCGAAGACTGGACGCTTGCTAAAGCGTTTCACAAGTCTAGAGAGATTCTCTCACTGGTTAATGGCATTTAGTTTCTTGGCGCTTGCGTTTACAGGTATCTTTATCCTATGGGGTAAATACTTCTTGTTACCAATCATGGGTGGTGCTGCTTACGGAACATTCCTCCTGGTTATGAAAAATATTCATAACTTCGCTGGACCATTATTCACAGCCAGCACATTGCTTTTCTTTGTCCTATATGTAAAAGACAATCTACCTAATAAAGAAGATTTGACTTGGTTAGCTTCTTTTGGCGGCCTTTTGTCTGGTAAGCACGTTCCATCACACCGCTTTAATGCTGGCGAGAAGATTTGGTTCTGGGGCGGTGTAACAGTTCTTGGTCTAGTTGTATCAGCCTCTGGCTGGGTTCTAGACATGATTGTGCCAATCCCTGGAATTGAATATTGGCGTGGCACTATGCAATTAGCTCATATCATTCATGCGGTAGCTGCGATCTTGATGACTGTCATGGCAATGGGTCACATCTATGTCGGTTCCATCGGCATGGAGGGTGCATTGCAAGGCATGAAGACTGGTTATGTTGACGAAGCTTGGGGCAAAGAGCACCACGAACTTTGGTATGACGACATGAAGTCTGGAAAAATAAAGTCATAGCTCAGGATCAAAGTAAGCATAAGAATCTTTTGCTTAAAACATCCGATCAGTAACTAAGTTATCTTAGTTACTGATTTTTCTTTTAAAGAGCACAAAGTGGTTAAATTATCCAAAGCCGTTGCACCCCTAGTCCATGAGGTAAAAGTAGTGGATGAGCAGGGTCGCGAGAAGCTAATTCATGTTCCTGGTGAGCGACCGCTCACTATCTATCTTGATAAAAAAGAATTGGTCACCCTCATGACTCTTGGGGGAGCGCCTGAGGCATTGATCTTGGGTTATTTACGCAATCAACGCTTAGTCCCCTCGATTGATTACATCGAAAGTATTCAGGTTGATTGGGATACGGAGTCAGCTGCTGTCACCACCAAGGGAAATACAGTTGATATTGAAGAAAAAACCAGTAGAAGAGTTGTGACAACAGGTTGTGGTCAAGGAACCATCTTTGGCGGAATCATGGATGACATCGATTCTATTCAGTTGCAAAATAATGCAGAAATAACAAAGCCAGCTATTTATGAAATAGTTGACCACATCAGAACTAGGTCATCGATCTACAAACAAGCGGGCTCTGTGCATGCTTGTGCCGTGTTCAAAAATAATGGGCAAAGCGTTGAGTTATTGCATTTCATTGAAGACGTTGGTCGTCACAATGCGGTGGATTCAATCGCGGGTTTAATGTGGCTTGATGAACAGGCTGGCGAAGACTTGATTTTTTATACCACCGGCAGACTCACATCTGAGATGGTGATCAAGGGAGCTCAAATGGGCATACCATTTTTGTTGTCACGCTCAGGGGTTACAGCGATGGGTTTGGAAATGGCCAATAAGGTCAACATGACATTGTTTGGGCGCTGCAGTGGTCATCATTATTTAATATACAGTGGCGTTAATCGAGTTAATACAAAGGAAGTAAATGTTCATACCGCGTGATGTGATTTCTGGTTTGGTGCTATCGGGCGGTCAAGGTCGTCGTATGGGCGGTTCCGATAAGGGCTTGCAGCCGTTCAAAGGCGCTCCCATGGCCATGCATACGATCATGCGCTTGGAGCCTCAGGTGGATATTGTGAAAATTAATGCGAATCGCAATTTAGCGGCTTATGAATCATTAGGGGTTTCGGTTTTGCCAGATGTGATTGGTGATTTTGCAGGTCCTTTGGCAGGATTTCAGGCTGGTTTAGAAAACTCTGATCACCCTTATTTGGTCACGGTGCCATGTGATTCACCAAGATTCCCGATGGACTTGGTTGAGAAACTATCGCAAGCATTGATCGTACAAGATTTGGATTTGGTTTATGCGGCCACCATGGAAAATGGTGAGCTTAGAACCCACCCGGTATTTACTTTAATGAAGTCTTCCGTCACCGATTCTTTGCTGCCATTTTTATCTGGTGGCGGACGCAAGATTGATAAGTGGTTTGAGGGAATGAAAACAAACTACGTGGTATTCGAAGACGTTGCTGCTTTTGCCAATGTGAATACTGTGGAAGAGCTTCGAGCACTGCAGGGCTGATCTTTGAAGCGTTTGATAGTGCAGCTTTGGCGCACCAGCGCCGATCAGCCAAATCTTGCAATAACACCATTGTTGATGGCGACCACCGCGGCAGCGATGAACATCGATGTTGAAATTCATGTGATTGGCTCCAGCGTGGATTTATTCATCAAAGCCAATCCCAAGAATCAGCAAATCCTTGTCCCGTCTGACCGCCCTTTGTCTGCTTTTATTGAGGACGCCATGCGAACAGGTGTGAAGGTCAAGGTATGCAGCACCGCTCTAAGAGAGAGGCAGCTAAAGCTTGGAGACTTGGTCGATGGTGTGAGTGAGGTCATAGGCATGGTCACCATGATTGATCTTGCGACTGATTCAAACACCACAGTTTTGACCTATTAATTTAAAGCATGAAAAAATGCAATCTACCGCAGATATGTCAAAATAGAGCTTATGACTATTAAATCTGACCGCTGGATCCGCCGCATGTGCGAAGAGCACGAAATGATTTCTCCATTTGAGCCTGGCCAAGTTCGCCAGTCTGCAGAGGGGCAAAAAATCGTGAGTTATGGCACATCAAGTTATGGCTATGACATTCGCTGTGCAAATGAATTTAAAATTTTCACCAATATCAACAGCACCATTGTTGACCCAAAGAATTTTGACGATAAATCCTTCGTTGATTTCAAAGGCGATGTTTGCATCATTCCTCCCAACTCATTTGCTTTGGCCCGCACGGTTGAGTATTTCAAGATACCAAGAAGTGTTTTGACTATTTGTTTGGGTAAGAGCACCTACGCTCGTTGCGGGATCATTGTGAACGTCACGCCTTTTGAGCCAGAGTGGGAAGGTTATGTGACCTTGGAATTCTCTAATACAACACCATTGCCAGCAAAAATTTATGCGGGTGAGGGATGTGCCCAGGTCTTGTTCTTCGAGAGCGATGAGATTTGTGAAGTGTCTTACAAAGACCGTGGCGGCAAATACCAAGGCCAAGTTGGCGTTACCCTGCCAAAAACTTAAATAAGTCTCAAGCAGCCCAAATAAGCCCATAAAAGCCAACAAAAGACTGATGTGGCTTATTTAGTATGAGTAGCACCCAAAGCACCTAAATAGGTGCTTTTTTGATGAATTTTCCTGTTCATTCAAGGCTGGGGTGGCTAAACTGGCCTGCCAATGGTTCATCTTGTTGAAATAAATTCAGCGAAACATTGGTTTTATAGATATAGTCACGTTTTTAAGAAAAAACCCCTGATTTCAACGGGGTTGCTTGAGGGGGTCGTTATGAAGTTTCGTTTTCCTGTGGTCATTATTGATGAGGATTTCCGTACTGAAAATATTTCAGGTTCGGGTGCTCGTGCCTTAGCGCTAGCCATCGAAACTGAAGGCATGGAAGTTCTTGGTTTGACCAGTTATGGAGACTTGACTTCATTTGCTCAGCAGGCTGCCAGAGCCTCTTGTTTTATTTTGTCCATTGACGATGAAGAGTTTGGTGCAGGTTCAGCTGCTGAGATTGATACAGCCCTCGAAGGTTTGCGCGCATTTGTGATGGAAGTTCGCAAGCGCAATGAAGAAATCCCTATTTTCTTGTACGGCGAAACCAGAACCTCAAGACACATCCCTAATGATGTGTTGCGCGAACTACATGGCTTCATTCATATGAATGAAGACACGCCAGAGTTCGTTGCTCGCCACATCATTCGTGAAGCCAAGGTTTACTTGGATTCATTGGCGCCACCTTTCTTTAAAGCATTGACGCACTACGCCTCCGATGGCTCTTACTCATGGCATTGCCCAGGTCACTCTGGTGGTGTGGCATTCTTAAAAAGCCCAGTAGGACAAATGTTCCATCAATTCTTTGGTGAGAACATGTTGCGCGCAGACGTTTGTAATGCGGTGGATGAATTAGGTCAGTTGTTAGATCACACTGGCCCTGTGGCTGCGAGTGAGCGCAATGCCGCTCGCATCTTTAATGCAGACCATTTGTTCTTTGTCACAAACGGCACCTCAACATCGAACAAAATCGTTTGGCATT
>CAMBJN010000051.1 GCA_945867755.1 Polynucleobacter meluiroseus | reverse complement strand
TACTTCAAGACCATTTCTATTCTGAACCCTAGCTATTTGTTGGGGTTCAGGACAATCAACAACCACAATACAATCCAAAGCTTGAGGGGATTGATTGATCCAAAAGCCAGATTCGACCAATAAAGGCACCACGTAAACAAGATAGGCAGGATTCTTGGCTTGATTTAGAAGGCTTAAGCGATTGGCTTCTTGATAGATCAAAGGGTGGGTGATTTTTTCAAGCTTTTCTTTGGCTTTTGGATCCGAAAAAATAAGCCCCCTCATCTTTTGCCTATCTAAAGAGCCATCTTCAAGTAAAAACTCGTGACCAAAAGCTTGCTCAATACCACCCATGGCTAGACCATTGGGTTTTGTGATGTCATGAGCAATGAGGTCGGTATCGATGATGGCGGCACCACATTTCTCTAATTCTGTTGCAACCGCACTCTTCCCGCTGCCAATGCCTCCGGTCAGCCCAACTCTTAAAAGATGAGATGGATGACTTGGGCTATCTGAGGGCTTGGTTTTTAAATCTGCCATAACAAAACAATGATGCCACCAAATGCAATAAAGGGCCCAAAAGGAAATGCATGAGTGCGATCTTGCCCATGAATTTTTAGCCAAACATAACCACCGATCAAGCCGGATACCGATGCAATTAAAAGAATGTAGGGCAGGCTCTGAATGCCTAGGCAAGAGCCAAGCCCAGCCAATAACTTTGCATCACCCATGCCAATGCCATGATGATCTCTGATTTTTAAATACAGCTGGTTCAGGATATAAAGACTCATAAATCCAAATAGAGCTCCCAGCATGGATGATTCGATTGAGGCCCAGCCAAGCCCCAAGAAAATATTAGACAGTAAGCCGTAGGCAATCAATCCATAAGTCAGATAGTCGGGCAAAAGAAAAGTCTTGAAATCTATCCAAGACAGTATCAATAGAATACCAATGATGATGGCTGCGGAAAAAATCTCAATCAAAGAATCTGGCCCATTTCAAAAATAGGTAAATACAAAGAGACTACCAAGCATCCAATGATAAGTCCCATGATGAGCATCAAGCATGGTTCAATGCTTTGAGCCAATTGATCAATCATGTGGTCTAAGTGATCTTCTTCTTGATTGGCGATATTAGCAAGCATTTGAGGTAAATCCCCAGACACCTCACCAACTTTGATTAATTGAATTTGTTCTTTGTGGGTTAAAAGAGATTGCCCCGATGCTTGGCCAATGGATTCTGAGAGTGACCAACCTTGCGCCAAAGAAATATTGATTTGTGCGCAAAAATTAAAACTGATCCAGTCATTTGAGTGCAGAGCTGTTTGTTTCAAAGCTTCAAGAATCGGTACTCCTCGCGAGGTTAATAATGAGATATTTCGGCTCCACTGAATTAGCAAGGAGCTTTTCCGAATTTGACCAAAAATTGGAAGTTTCAATAAGAGGAGGTCTACCACTTGTTGGGTTTGAGAATTTTTTCTCCAAATGATGTGGAATAAGACTGTTAGGCAAAGAAACGCTATGGCCCAATAGAAAAAATAACTTTGTACCCAGTGAGAGCTGTTAATTAGAAATCTAGTAGGCCAAGGAAGCTCTGCTTGAAAGTTGGCAAACATACTTTCAAAGCTGGGAATTACCCACTGAAACATCGCGATCAAAACAAGAGCGGAAACACCGAGAACGATGCACGGATAGCTCAACGCTTTTTTAATTTTCTTTTGTAGTTTGATTTGTTTATCAAGATAAGTGGCAGCTTGTGAAAGGCTGTCTACAAGATTACCGGTAGCCTCTCCAGTTTGTAGCAAGCTGATGCAAAATGGATGAAATCCCATTTTTGTTAAAGAGTAAGAGAGACTGTTGCCATTGGCCAATGATTTTTGAATATGAGTCAGCCCCATCATTTGAATGGCATCTAGCAAAGACAGCCCCGACTTTAAGAGTGAATGAAGTTGTCTAATCAAGTGAAGTTGAGCAGTTTCTTTCATGCTATGTGACGCCTGATTTCATTTTCAGAGCTCACCCCTGCCGCAAGTAGAGTTTGAGCAGATTCTTTCAGGGTGGATATTTTTTCCATATGGCATTGGGCTTGAATAGTACTCAAGGGCGCCTCATTCTCAATCAGCTGTCTCAATTGATCGGATAAGCGCATCACTTGATGAACCGCTGTTCGACCATGAAAGCCATTGCCATTGCAGGCTCCGCACAACTCAGCTTGGGTTTTCGTTTGATTGCCCACACAAGCAGTGCAGAAGATGCGCACCAATCTTTGCGCGGTGATGCAACTGATATTGTTGGCAATATCACCGTGTAAGCACCCCAATTGTTTTAGTCTGAAGATTGCACTGGGTGCATCGTTGGCATGCAGAGTGGCTAAAACTAGATGACCTGTTTCAGCGGCTTGCAATGCAATCTTTGCTGTCACAGCGTCTCTGATTTCTCCCACCATGATGACATCAGGATCTTGTCTCATCAATGCCCTTAATGCCACATCAAAGCGCAAGCCCGCTTTTTCATTGATTGGCACCTGATTAATTCCTTGCAGTTGAATCTCAACAGGATCTTCAATACTGGTGATGTTTCGGCTACCATCCATTAAATATTTCAAGCAGCTATAAAGAGTTTGAGTTTTGCCACTACCAGTGGGGCCAGTGACCAATATCATTCCTTGAGCCTGCTCAAGGCAGTGCAGTAAATTTTTTCTTTGAGTCTGATCAAGACCAATCTTATTGATATCAAGATCGCCTTCTTGTTTACTTAAGACCCTTAAAACAATTTTCTCACCATGCAGTGTGGGTAGGGTTGAGACTCGGCAATCAATGTTGTTGAAGTTGGCACTCTTGGAGCTACTCAATAACATTTGACCATCTTGAGGCAGGCGTTTTTCAGAAATATCAAAGCGTGCCAAAATTTTGACTCGACTAGAGAGTCGCTCATGCCAGTGTGCTGGTGAAGTTCTTAAGTGACTCAGGCAGCCATCAACGCGCAAGCGCACATGGCTTACTCCGTTTTCTGGCTCAATATGAATGTCGCTGGCTTTTGCCAGGAGTGCTTGATCAACAATGTCTTGCCAGAAATGAATGATGACATCTTCTTCTTCAATCATTCGGCTGATAAATGCGGACCGTCTTAATGAGCTGCTCATCCACCTGGATGATTTCCATGACCACCTTGCCTATTTTGACGCTCACATTATTATCTGGAATATCTTCTAGGGTCTCAATCAACAAACCATTCAGAGTCTTGGGTCCATCGATGGGAAGATTTAGATTGAGAAGACGGTTCAAATCACGCAAGCTGGCAGTGCCGTCTGCAATATAGGTATCATCATTTAACCATTTTGTTTTGATTGCAAGATCTGGAAGAGACGTTGTGAATTCGCCAATCAGTTCTTCTAAGATATCTTCAATGGTCACAAGTCCTTGCACAATTCCGTACTCATCCACCACAAGACCGACACGTTCTTGATTTTCTTGGAAGAATTGCAGTTGTTGTAAAACAGGCGTATCGCTTGGAATGAAATAAGGCTCACTCAGTAATTCTTTGAAGTGGTGGTGCTGTAAATCCTCATCACCCAATAAGCTGAGAGCCTTTCTAACCGCTAAGATGCCAATCACTCGATCAGAATCTTCGTCGCAGACAGGCAGTTTGTTGTGATAGCAAGTTTCAAGCTGGTGAATCACATCTTCGATTGGTTTTGAAAAATCCAACACTTCCATGCGGGATCTTGGCGTCATTACATCATCCACCTTGATACTTTCAAGGTTGAATAGATTGACCAAGATACTTCTGTGTTTGCTTGGAATGAAATGGGTTGACTCAAGAACCACTGAGCGCAATTCTTCTGGTGTCATATGGGCATCTTGATTTGCTTTTGTATTCACCCTAAGAACCTTGAGTAGGCCAGACACGACTACATTGATCAACCACATGGCTGGTTTTAGGATCACGATCAAGGGTCTGATGATCCAGCTGGTGAATATGGCAATTCTCTCTGGATAGGTCGCGCCAATCACCTTGGGTGTGATTTCGCAGAAAATAATGATCAATACGGCTGCAACACCTGTACTAATTGAGAGAACAGATGCGTTATTACCAAAAGCATGCATTGCAATGGCAGTTAATAAAACAGGCAGGATGGTATTGACGATGTTGTTGCCAATCAAAATGACCGATAACAACTCTTCTGTTCTTGAAAGTAGACTTTGTGTGTTTTTCGCACCTCGATTGCCGCGGTTGGCTAAATGCCGAATTCTGTGGCGATTGGTTGCCATCATACTGGTCTCAGTGATTGAGAAAAAAGCAGAAAGAGCCAACAGTAAAACTACTAAACCAACTTGCGCCCACCAGGGCCAATCATTGAGCAACGAATCCATGAATGCTTTCTTAAGCAAAGAACATGAGAGTGACTATAGCAAACTAAGCTTGGTTTGTATTGTTAAAGCCTTACAAACAGGGGTTTGACATTCCGATTCTGCTGTCAGATCTTTCTGACAAGGAAAAAATCACTGATTCTTTAGTTTGAACGCTTCAATGAATAATCACAAAGATCCATCAGACTTTGTGTTGCGGTATTTTGCGGAAAACATTTCAAGGATTCTCTTGCTAACTGAGCTTCACGTAAAGCGGCAGCTTCTGTGTATTGGATGGCATCAGAATTCATGATGGCTTGATAGACTTGCTGAAAGAGATCTTCAGGTAATTCTTCTGCTTGTTCAATGGCTGATCTGATCAATGACTTTTGTTCGGGGGTGCCGTAATCAAGCAGGTAAATTAATGGCAAGGTTGGCTTTCCTTCACGTAAATCATCGCCAGCATTCTTACCCATCTGTTTTGCGCTGGCCGTGTAATCAAGAATGTCATCAACCAATTGGAAGGTGGCTCCAATGTGCTTGCCGTAAGCCTTCGCAGCAGCATATTGCTCTGGAGTGGCTTTTGCCAAAAGGGCGCCCAAGGCAGAAGAGGCTTCAAATAATTGACCGGTTTTAAAGTGAATCACTTGCATATACCGTGCTTCATTGACGTCAGGGTCATGCATATTCATCAGTTGCAATACTTCGCCTTCAGCAATTGTGTTGGTGGCCTCAGCGAGTATTTCCATGATTCTGATGTCATTAGGTGCCACCATCATCTGAAATGCTCGTGAGTATAAAAAATCACCCACTAAAACACTCGCCGCATTACCAAAGGCAGCATTGGCAGTTGCTCTACCGCGACGCAAATGAGACTCATCCACCACATCATCATGAAGCAAGGTTGCTGTGTGAATGAATTCAATGACTGTAGCCATGTCCAGATGATGCTTCAAGGGGGTGCCATTAGAGATGGCTTGACTGGTTAAAAGTAGCAGGGCCGGACGTATTCTTTTGCCGCCAGCCTCAATGATGTAGGCGGAAATTTGATTGATCAGGGCGACTTCAGAGCCTAGACGCAAGCGAATAACCTCGTTCAGTGACTGCATGTCTGCTGAAATAGGGCTCAAAATTGTCTGTAAGTTAGTGCTCATTAACTATTTATACTCCCCTGTTTTTAATTCTTATTAGTTTAACTCATTGAATTAGTTAAGTTTTATTATAAAAAACATGAGAATGTCTCTTAGATTTCTTTGAATTTTACTTTTTGACTAGAAATATAGCTAGAGCTATAATTTAGGGCTCTACACGGCGCGGGGTCGTGTGGATATTTATAGAAAGATTTCAATATGTACGCGGTCATAAAAACCGGTGGCAAACAATACAAGGTTGCTGCTGGTGAAAAATTGAAAATAGAACAGATACCAGCGGATGTAGGCAGTGAAATCACTATTGACCAAGTTCTCGCCGTAGGCGAAGGCGAATCACTGAAGTTTGGTGAGCCGTTGGTGAGTGGTGCAACTGTTAAAGCCACTGTTATTTCTCAGGGTCGTCATGACAAAGTGAAGATTTTTAAGATGCGTCGACGCAAGCACTATCAAAAGCGTCAAGGCCATCGTCAGAACTTTACTGAGATTTTGATTAACACGATCAAGGCCTAATAGGCAGAGGCGGAGTAGAAAATGGCACAGAAAAAAGGCGGCGGTTCGACACGTAACGGCCGTGACTCAGAGTCAAAACGATTAGGCGTTAAAGTTTATGGCGGTCAAGCCATTAACGCAGGCGGCATCATTGTTCGTCAACGCGGAACGCGCGTTCACCCAGGTGTGAACGTTGGTTGTGGCAAAGATCACACATTGTTCGCATTGGTAGATGGTCATGTTCAATTTGGCGTTAAAGGTGCAGAGAAGAAATCTTTCGTTTCTGTACTTCCGACAGCTTAATTAGCCTTAACTGAGATAACGAATAACATTCAGAACTCAGCATAAGGCCTCGCCAAATAGCGAGGCCTTTTTTATTGGATCTTATGAAATTTATCGACGAAGCTCGCATTGAAGTAGTGGCAGGCCATGGCGGCTCTGGAAGCGCTTCGATGCGTCGCGAAAAATTTATTGAATTTGGTGGGCCGGATGGTGGTGATGGTGGTCGCGGTGGAAGCGTTTACGCGATCGCTGATCGAAACATCAACACCCTGGTGGATTATCGTTTTGCCAAAAAACATTTAGCGCAAAATGGTGAGTCAGGCAGAGGTGCTGATTGTTATGGTCGCGCTGGTGAAGACATTGAATTGCGCATGCCAGTGGGCACCATCATTCATGAAATGGATACCAATGAAGTCATCGCTGATTTGACTTATCACGGCCAAAGATTATGTTTGGCCAAAGGTGGAGCAGGCGGTTGGGGTAACTTGCATTTTAAAAGCAGTACCAATCGCGCACCAAGACAAAAAACCACTGGCTTACCTGGTGAAGAGCACAAGCTCAGATTAGAGCTAAAGGTATTGGCTGATGTTGGCTTGCTGGGGATGCCCAACGCAGGTAAATCAACATTGATCACAGCGGTTTCAAATGCGCGCCCTAAGATTGCAGATTACCCCTTCACAACCTTGCATCCTAATTTAGGTGTGGTGCGAGTGGGGGCTGAGCGAAGCTTTGTGATTGCAGATATTCCGGGATTGATTGAGGGAGCTGCAGAGGGCGCTGGCCTTGGCCATCGTTTTTTACGACACTTACAACGCACCAATTTGTTATTGCATTTGATCGATATGGCTCCATTTGACGACAATGTTGATATTGCTGGAGAGGCCAAAGCGATTGTGAATGAGCTGAAGAAATATGATGAGTCTTTGTATGACAAACCTCGTTGGTTGGTTTTGAATAAGGTTGACATGATTCCTACTGAGGAACGCGCTACCAGGATCAAAACTTTCATTAAGGCCTATGGATGGAAAGGTCCGATCTTTGAAATTTCAGCTTTGACTGGAGAAGGTTGCCAGCAACTTTGTTACGCCATTCAGACAGATCTTGATACAAAAAAAGCGCAGCTCGATGAAGCTGAAGAACATGAAATTGATCCACGCTTTCAGAATAAAGACTTGGATGATGAAGAAATTAACGATTAAAAAATATATGGATTCAAGGAGTGTTTGGTGAGCAAAGCAATACAAGATGCCCAGTGCATCGTGATCAAAGTGGGTTCAACTCTGGTGACTAATCGTGGTCAGGGGCTTGATCATGCGGCGATTGGTCGCTGGGCTGCACAAATGGCTGAGTTACGCACCATGGGCAAGCAAGTCGTGATGGTCAGTTCGGGTGCGATTGCCGAAGGTATGCAGCGCTTGAATTGGATGAAGCGTCCTACTGATATCCATGAATTACAAGCGGCAGCTGCTGTTGGTCAAATGGGCTTGGTACAAGTTTATGAAACTTGTTTCGCGCAATATGGCATTAGAACCGCACAGGTATTGTTGACTAATGCTGACTTGGCAGACGAGCAACGAAATCAAAATGCGCGCATGACTTTGTTAACACTGCTCAAGCATGGCGTTGTACCCATCATCAATGAAAACGACACAGTGGTCACAGATGAAATCAAATTTGGTGATAACGATACTTTAGGTGCTTTGGTTACAAATCTAATTGAGGCGGATGCTTTGATTATCTTGACTGATCAAGGTGGCTTGTTCAGTACTGATCCGCGCAACGACTCCAATGCACATTTAATTCAAGAAGCACAAGCAGGCGATCCTGCTTTAGAGAAAATGGCTGGCGGCGCCGGAAGTGATCTTGGCAAAGGTGGCATGCTTACGAAGGTATTAGCAGCAAAAGTCGCTGCTCAGTCGGGTGCTGACACTGTGATCGCTTCTGGTCTTGAAGAAAATGTCTTGGTTCGTCTAGCTAAAGGCGAGTCCATCGGGTCTCAACTCACAGCAAAGAAGTGAGCAAACCCACATAAATTTAAAGCTTAAGGTTTCAGCAAAGAAATAATTTCTTTGGCGCTTCTGCGCGGTATTGAGTTGTCACAAAAGGCATCTCTAACGAGAGCGTTGTGATAAGAGTTGTAGCTTGTGTTTTTAATCCCTTGCCAACGACTATTAGGGGCTTTGCTCCATTTACCATCTGATTGCATGGTCGCGTAAAGGCGCCACTCATACTTTTCGCAGCGTATTCCTTCGTAAGTGACTTGCTGCGTTCCACTAGTGGAGGTAATCACAACAACATAACGAATCACCTCATCTTTACCAAATACGATTGAGGGTGCATCCAAAGCAAATTTAAGCTGGGTAATCGCTGACACGTAAAAAGGTTTTAGATCTTTGGAGGGTGGAGCGGTTGGAATTTTGACTTCAGCCTCTTCCCAAAATCTTGGAGCATCTGGATCATTTTCATCTGCAGGGTCTGCAGTTCGGTACTGAGCATGACTGCTGATACTGACCATGGC